>DLSG01000026.1:589-4081 GCA_002501285.1 Christensenella sp. UBA7868
AACTTGATTTGCGAGCATAGTGAGCAAAGTAACATCACATAGTTTATATTATCAAAAGTTGTAGGAGAGAATAATGAAAAGATATTTGCCAGCAACTGATGTTAATTAAACTACTGTGATGCTGGTATTTATAACCGATTTGCGTTAGCGCTTGATTTGTAAATATAATAAACAAAGCGACATACTAATGTGTACTATGGCAAAAATTCTGTTTTTTTACGTTTAAATATCATGTGTTATTTGTCAATGGCTTGTATTATTGTAAATTAGGGGAAAGCAGTGGTAAGTGCTAATTTTTATTACTGATATAAATTTAAAAAACTAAGTTCAAAATTTTGTTCGTTAATGCTTTTGCTCAAATTTAAACCTATCTCAAATTAACTTTTAAAAATCTTAAATTGCGATACAATTAAAAGATTTTGATATAATATTTTTAAATTTATGGCGTAAACATAAGTTAATAGCATTGTATTGACTTATTATAGCGAATAAACTACTATTTTTAAAAGGAGAGTGTATATGAAATTTAGTTATCCAGCCGTTTTTATCAAAAGTGAAGATTCGGATTGTTATAATGTAATTTTCCCTAAACTTATCGGGGCTTGCACATTTGGGGAAGATTTTGAAGATGCTGTAAACATGGCAGAAGATGCATTAAAATATATGGCGGAGATAAATTATGATGATTGTTTGCATAAAGAAACGCCAACTAATCAAGAAATTAATAATTGGTACAATGACGGCATAATTAAAGAAATTTGTGTTGAATATGATGAAAATTTTATAAAAAGCATGGAAAATTATGAGAGTACTGATAATGGACAGGTTGTTGATATAATTGAAAGTCAAATGGAATGCTTAAAAAATTTTGATTACAATGACTCAATGAAGATTAAAAGTTATATTGACACTGCAATCAAATTTTCGAATATGTTAATTGAAAAAAATCAAAGTTTAAAAGCGGCAAAGTTATTAAAATCGGTAATAACTGAAATTAAGGATTGCTTTATATCTTCTGATTATACAGAAAACTATATTTATCAACAAAAGTTGGAAATTAAGTTGGCACAAATTCTATTTTCATTAAAAGATTATGAAAATGCTAAAGTTGCTTTTGAAAAAGTTGTCAGTAATGTTAAAAAGTATCCTTGTATTAAACCTGATTTGTATGGCAAAAATGTTTTGTTGATTTTGCCTTACGCATATCTAAATTTGGCTCAAATTTATGAAAATGTAAAAGACTATGAAAATGCGAATTTAAACTTAAATCTATCACTTGAATCTTTACAAGATTTGAATGTAAGCACAAAAGAATATTTTGATATGTTTAAAGAAGTGTGTGAAATGATTGAAAAAAATAAAACTAATGTGTAAAAACCACCTAAAAAGGTGGTTTTTATAATTATTATTAATTTTAAAATACAATTTAACTTATTCTTTTCCAAATTTTTACTACAAAAGCATTTGGTTGAACTGTTTGGCAATTATCACTATAAACTGGACTACAATTTTGTGCATTAAAATTTAATTCGCAACACCTATTTGTACCACCCCAACTTAAATTGTTAAGAGTTCCTGGTTTTAAGTCATGAGAAAAAGCACCTGTGGTTATAACTTCGCTTGTATTTTCGCCCATAAAACTTCGTTTGTTTTCCATAGTTGCTTTAATATTTGGGATTCCAGCGTTAATAAGTTGTTCTAATGGATAATTAATATTAGGGCCTCCTTCGTATGCAGGACAATCGCCCTCGCCAAAAAGAGTTCTGCCTTGTGCTATTTGTTCCCATTCTCCGCCATGAAAAACTTCTTTAGGATTTTTATCGTTTGTGCTTATGTCGACACTGCCCACAGGGTGAATTAAATCTAAAAGCAAGTGCCCGTTTATTTTTAAGCCCTGTGACGCTTCAATATTAATTGAGTTTTCCGAAGCAGAAATTCTGCTGTTATAAGCGGTGGTGGATAAACCATCTGTGTGAAAATCAATATGGGGAGAACTCGCTATCCCTGTGTTATTCCCAAGTTTTAAATTTATGAAATATTGGGAAAATGGCTTTTATTTACAGCAAAATCTGCAAAATACAAGAAAAGAAATAAGTGATGAAAAATGGTCAGAACTTTTAAAAGGACAATCTGAAGGTAAAGAAATATTTACAGACATTGATGGCTATCCAAGGTTAAGAAATCATATTGAAACTGAAGAAGAATATAAGGAAAAAAGAATTTATCAAATCAAACAACGATTAACGGCTATTAGTGAAGATATAATTCAAGATTTGGCAGGGGAGATGGTTGAAAACATAGAATCAAAGAAACAAGAGTTTATATCTTTACATAATGAAATAAGAACTTTGTTAAATAAATTACAACGAAGATTAAAATAAAATAATATATAGTAAATAAAAAATAAGGAGAAAACTCCTTATTTTTTTTAACTTTAAATTGAACAATTATATACAACTTTAATTTTGTTTTAATTTAATTAATCTATAATTTTATTTTTTTCTAACAATTTTATCTTTAAACATTTTTTCGAAATCTTCAATTGTGCCTTCTTTGATTAAATCTTTTTGACAAATAAAATTTTCACAGCGGTTGGCGTAATTAAAGAAAACGTGATACCAGTCTCCAAAGTCAATAATTTTTTTAATTGAAGAAGTTTGCCTTTTATATTCAAAATTTTTACCTTTTGAAATTATAATGTTATTATTTATTTTTATTTCTTCGGGAATTGAAGATTGCAATGACCTTTCGGAAATTGGGAAAAAAGCAAATAAAGGTAAAAATAATAGAGTTGCTACCACAAGCAAAAAAATCTGATTTTTAAACGATAAAATTATAAATGGAATAAGAAAAACTATGCAAGCACCACTTAATCCAACAAATGAAATCTTTTTTTCTCTATTTTTTATATAATTTTTGCAATTTTTTGATATTGTTCCACTGAATTCGATCATTTAAAATTTTCCTTTTATTTAAAAATTTAATTGTTAAATTTTTTGTTTCATTTAAAATTGTAAATTTTGGAGATATATTTGAAGTGAATTGTGCACTTTTATTTGAAGTGTCAACTTCTATGCCTTGCATTTCTATCCCAAAAATTGGGGTAATGAAATATGCCGTAAAATCAAAGGCTAACGCGCCTATTGAAAATGCTCGTAAAACAGAGACTCCAAAAATTGTTGCATTTAACCCGAAAATTGCCCCAGTTATTACAGAAATTAAACTAATTGATAATCCGCCAACAGCTAACCCAAAAGAAGCCCCTAAAATTATGCCTTTAAATAGATCCCAGCCTCTAGCACCATTGTTATAAGCATTAATTCCTCCAAACACTCCACCAAGAATTGTAGTGCCTATTAGTATTAGAAATAGAGCAATTAGAGATTTGCCTGTGTAATCTCCATAATTAACAGGGTTATTATTGCAATAACAATATAAATTTAACCTATTAATAAATTCTTTGCTGTCATCAAGTACAGACACATCATCGCC
>DLSG01000026.1:4105-9739 GCA_002501285.1 Christensenella sp. UBA7868
TTTAAGTAGTAAAGTTTAGTTTCAAAGTCGTAATAGTAAGAACGGTAGCGGAATGGGTTTTTGAAAGCAACAAATCTATTTGAATTGCTAGTATCATTGTACGCATAATCTGCTTCAATTGGGACGTATTCTCCATTATTAGACAAATATCGACAAAATACGACACCAAACGCGTCATAATCATATTTACAAATTAGTGTTTTGTTACTATCATATATTCCAATTATATCATTTTGTGCATTTTTCTTAAAATAAAAATCATCATTTATAAAATTATTTTTTAAATGAAAGCCTATAATACCGTCTGCCCCATAATAGAAATACATATCGTTCATTCCGTCTTTTTGGCGAAGTATTTTATTTCCGTTTAGATAGAATTTTGTAGTTACACCATTATTCTTTTTAGAAGTTCGTAGGCCACTAGCGTTATATTGAAACTCGATGTCGTCATATTTATCAAGTTGTCTAGCGTGTGACCAAACAAGGGTTTTACCAAGATAAGATTCAGGATTTCCAAGCGAGTCGTAAATAATTTTTTTCCCATTAAATTCTTTAAGTTGGTCACGCCAACCTGAAACGGGGTAGGAATAGGTGTTTTCAGAAATTAAGGTTAAGTGGTCAAGGTTATCAACCAATGAGAAATCGTAAATTAATTTGTTTAAAATATTTCCGCCTGCGTCATAACTAAAAACAAATGTTTTATTCAAAATTTTATTATCTTCACGAATAAGTCTAGAAAGGCTGTCGTATTTATATCTTAAAACGAGCGAATTATTTTCTCTAATTTGTGTAATATTACCTTTTTCGTCATAGAAATATCGTAGATTATCTTTTTTTATGCCATTTATTCCAAAAGTTAAGTTAGAAACTAAATTAATGATTTTTGTTTTGATAAATTTTTAATTCTCGATTTTATTAAAGGAATTAATTCATTGTTTTCATTCATGCTAACGCTCATGACAATATTCTACAATATTTGACAAAATTTTCAAAGAGTTAAAGTTTTATCAAATTGTAATTCTAACTACTTAAAATAAAAAATTTTAACAAATTTAAAAATATTCTTTTCTAAAATTACTGGCTGTGATATACTAAAAAAGAGGAGAGATAAAATGAATAAATTAAAAAAATTTTTAAGTTCAATTTCATTAGTGCTTGTTTTGGTTGTTTCATTAGTTGCTTTCAGCGCTTGCGGAAGTACAGAAAAACTTTTTACAAGAATTGACGAAAATGGCGTGGCTTCGGCAAATGGACAATATGTTTTGTTTGGACATTATGCAACAACATTAAAAGAAGCAAGTGTTACTATTGATGAAAGCAGTCTTGATGACAATGGATATTTTATGGGCAGTGACGGAAATAAATATGCAAAAGTTTCTGCAAAACCAGACTCATCTAGTATAGTTTTTTCAGACGGCTCACAAATAGAAACTGGGACAGAATATTATTTCAAAGTTGAAAGAATGAAATGGAGAATAGTTTCAGAAAGCAATAATCAAGCGGTTTTAGTTTCTGAGAATATTATTGATTGTCATGTATATAACAATTCAATGAACGATGGGAACAAATATGATACAAGTGCAATAAGAAGTTATCTTAACGGAGAACTTTTTGCAAAAATGTTTTCAGCAAAAGAGCAAGAAATTGTTTTAACAACAACAGTAGATAATAGTGTTATGTCAACAGGAAAAGAAACAAATCCTAATGCTTGTGATAACACAGAAGATAAAGTGTTTTTGTTAAGCGCAAAAGAAGTTTCTGAAATTGTTGCAAATGTTGGTGAAACATTCGTTCCAAAATACACAACCGACTATGCAAAAGCAAGCGGAAGCGGTAAAGATCGTGCGGACAGCAATCTTGGTTGGTGGTGGCTTCGTTCACCTCATGAAAAATATAACTATGCTTCTTATGATTGTGCAACTTCAGGAATTTCATATTCTTCTGTAACACAAAAAGTAGGTGGAATTGTTCCTGCAATTACACTTAAACTTAATTAAGAAACTTTTTTAAGAATTAATAAAAATTTAAAATAGTTTATAAAGTTTAAAATTAAAAAAAGACATTGCTATTTTAGTAGGTTACTAATAATAGTGTGTCTTTTTTATTTTATCTTATTTTTTTAAGAGTGTGGTTACTGCTTTAAAAACTAATAAAATTAGTTCAAAATTTTATTAAACACATTTTTCCAACATTCAACTTTTTTGTCAATACAGCCTCGTCTAGGTGAAGGACTTATTACATATTTAACATTAAAATTTCCATTAATTTTTAACTTGTAAAACTCTTTTTCAACAAACCTGCTGTTTACAACAATTGTTTTGATTTTTGAATTGTTAATTATATTTTGCAAAATTTCTTTACTTGTTTTGTAAGGGTAGTTGTCGTTATTTAAAATTATGTCTATGTCCATAGAACTGTTGTTGTTAAAATAACATTCAGAAAAAACATCACAAATTGCAATTTTTCGCTTTAAAAGTTCAGCACTAAATTTTTCTCTAATTACTTTTTTATTTTCTAAAAATTCATCATCATTTATATTGCGAGCCTTAAAATTATCAAAATTAATTTTAAGTTCGTTTTTTAAATTTGAAAAACAATTTGTGTTTAAACATAAATCTAAAAGTTGCCATAATTGATTTTTATTGCTTGCGTAATAAAAACCTTTATTAATTCCGTCTAATGCGGTGATAGAACCTAAAATTAAAATTTCACAGTTTTCATCAAAAACTGGACTAATGCCATAATCTTTTGGTCTTCTAAAAACGGGGTTGATAATTTCTTTCATAAATAAAAATTTCCTTTGGTTTAATTGTTAATATAATTAATCTTCTTTTGTTAAAAATGCGTCGATTGGCATGTTAAAATAATTAGCAATTTCAAACAGCGTTCTTACACTTGGAAGAACTCCATTTTTATAACGACCAATAATATCTTTTTGATAGCCCATTTCATTGCAGAATTTTCTATTAGATAAGTTGCTATTTTTTATCATAGTAGTTAAATAATTATAAAAGTTGTGTTGATTAGTAGAATATTTATAAAAATTATTAACATCTGTTAATTCATATAAATAGTCAATAGAGACTTCAAGATAATTTGCCACTTTAATTAAAGTTTTTAAACTGGGATTTCTGTGCTTGTATTTATAAAATGTATCTTTTGAAATGATATTATTTAGGAATAAACTATCAACCGACATAGCCTTTTCTTGTAAAACATTTTTCACAGCGGTAATAAAATCAATCATTTTGGAACCTCGATTTTCTTTGTTTATCTTATTATTTCCTAAAATGATGACAAAATGCTTGCTATTGCCTACTATGATGACATAAAATATAGTATAGGAGTTAAAATGTTGTTTTATAAAGAAAGAAAAGAAATAATTAGTAATGGGCGTAAAATTTGCTTTTCAGGTCATCGACCTAATAAATTGCTTTGGGGATATGATGAAAATGCAACAAGTTGTGAGAGATTTAAAATTTTCATGTATGAAAAACTAGAATATGCTATTTTAAAAGGATATACTTATTTTATTTCTGGAATGGCGTTAGGAATAGATATGATTTGTGCGGAAATTGTGCTAAATTTAAAAAAGAAATATCCATATATCGTTTTGGAATGTGCTATTCCATGTTTAAATCAATCGCAATGTTGGACTTACGCTTCAAAAAAAAGATATAAAAAAATATTATTAAAAGCGGATTATGTAAATTTTATAAGCAAAAACCGATATTCTAAAAGTTGTATGTTAAATAGAAATTTATACATGGTTCAAAATTGTGATATTGTTATTGCTGTTTGGAATGGTACAAAGAGTGGGACAGCAAATACAATAAATTTGGCAAAAAAACATGGAAAAAAAGTGATAATAGTCAGCCCAAATAACTTTAATTAATATAATAAAAAAAAGCAGTATGTTTTCATACTGCTTAAAATTAATTGTTTATTTTTCGTCAGGTTCGTCAAGAGTTTTTTTGTTCCAACTTTTTTTGTGACATTTTGGACATTTTAAATATCTTGTTCTTCCATAGTGCATTGAAAATAATACAGATGCGTATGAGGGAACATATCTATTATGACAAACATTGCATTCATAATATCCCGCTTCTTTTTCAATAAAGATAGCAAACAAAACTCCAACAACAAAAATTACAAAACCCAAACTTATCAAAACTATTCTAATTGTCGAGTTCATCTGAATAAAACTAGCAACAAAAACTAAAATTAATAAAGAAATTGACGAAATTGTTCCAATCACATATTCTAGTTTTAACAAATTTTTAGTGCTTTTTTCTTGCTGGCGTTTTAATTCTATTAAGTTTGTTTCAGCGTTTTCCACATAAGTTTTCTCGGAAAGTTTTTTTGCACTTAAAAGTTCGTTGGCGGTTATATCAAGTGCTTTGCAAAGTGGAAGCATTAAACTTGCATCAGGAAATCCGTTTCCACATTCCCATTTTGAAATTGTCTTTTCGCTTACACTTAAATTTTCTGCAAGTTCAAGTTGGGTTAAATTTTTGGCTTTTCTACAATCTTTTATAAAAAGACCAGTTTCTTTTAAATTCATAATTGTTCTCCTTTTTTGTTTTTTAATATTATATCAATAAAATTTTAAAAATTACTCCCACCAACCGTAGAGTTTTGATTATATTTTAATAAAATTCAACCTATAATTTCAAATTAAAAAATATTTTTATTGAAATTTTATATTTTAATGCCTTAATTATTATAGAAAAAATATTTATAAACTATAAATGTATTAGGGTTTATTTTATAAAAATTAATTAATGTTGACAAAATTTGGGGGCGGTGATAAAATATAAGCATGAGAGATTTAAAAAAATTTATTACAAGAACAGTTTGTAACATAAGTGCAGGCATTATGGCAACTGTAAGTGTTGGTTCATTTTTTGTAAAGAATGAAGATAAAGACATTTTAAAAAACAGAATTTATCAAGAAAGAATTATTGAAGATTTAGATGCTAACATGGAACTTATGTATAATAGAAAATCTTCAAAATCGAAAATCGAGAATAATGGAATTGTAAGGCTTAAACCTAATGACGACAATAAAATTTATGTGGAAATACAAGATAATGTAGAGCCAAGAGCAAAAGATAATGTAGAAAAGGTTTTAAACGAATTTAACGAAATTTTTGAATACATTAACGATAGATATAATTTTGTTGCTTGCAGCGAGATTGAAGCAGAAAAACAGAGAGCACAATCAAAAACCACATTAAGTGTAGAATACAGATATTTTGATTCGGAAACAACTTCGGGGAGAAATGTTTCAGATATAACAAATTATTCGTTACTAACCGAAAATGGAAAGCAAGTAAATGCTTATGTTTACAGCGGATTAATATCTTTAAACAGTCTGTTTTTTGATTCTCTTCCAGACGAATCTCAACGCTATGTAATAAAACACGAATTGCTTCATAGTTTGGGTTTTGCTGATATGTATGAAGGATATAAAGACGAAACAAGCATAATGAATTCTCGTTTAAGAGATTTTTCCGAACATATTAGTCCAAACGATTTTAAAATGCTGTATTGTGCTTATGGGGACAAACATATTAAGGCAGATGGTCAATACGACTATTGGAAAGTTTTAGAAATTAAAAATAAAATTAA
>DLSG01000026.1:9851-10123 GCA_002501285.1 Christensenella sp. UBA7868
TTACAATTAATGATGATAAAGAGTTTGAGTATAAATGTAATGATGTTACTAAAAATGGAAGACTTATAGTTGGGGAAGATTATGCGATAATCCCAGATATTCAATTTAAAGATATGGATAATAACTATTTAGTTTTAGTAAAAAGAGATAAGGAAGTTGAATGCCTAGATGTTGCTTTTGTTTTGGGTTATTACACCGCTGAAGGTTTTGAAGATGACATTATAATGCGTTGTATGCCAACTTTGGAATAAAACATATAATTTTATGATAAA
>DLSG01000012.1 GCA_002501285.1 Christensenella sp. UBA7868
ATATTTTAAATATATTATTTTGATTTACGCATGAATGCTTTATATATGTTTATGGAATATAATTAGTTATTTATTATAAACTTTTAATAAGTTTTGATTTTTATGGTCTGATTTTAATTATAAAAAAAGTATCACAATTAAGTGATACTTTTTAATTTATTTTTGTTTATTATTTAATTTTTTATTTTTCTTTTCAAGTTTTTGTTGTTTTTTATATGCTTTCCATTCTTCAACAAGTAAGCGCTCTTCTTCAAGAATTGCATCAATTTCTTTTTCAATTTCAAGATATTTTTCCATCAATTCTTGACGTCTAGCAATAAATCTTTCTTTTCTTAATTGTTTAATTCTTGCTTTTGCTTCAAGTTTAAGTTTCTTTTCAGCATTTACGGCTTCTTTAGAAGAAGTATCTTTATAGGTTTCTTTAATTTGAACAGAAATCTTTTTATGTTCTGCTTTAACTTCTTCTTTATAAGATTTAGCATTTTTATATTCGATTTTGTTTTGTTCAATTTCGTTTTCAATTTGCTCTAATTTTTCTCTTAAAGCAGCAAGTCTTGCTTCACGTTGTTTCATTTTTTCACGTTTTTCGTGTTCTTTAACAAGAGTTTTAGCACGATCGTAATCTTTAACTTGAACTTTAACAGGTTTTTTAAAGTTGATTTTTCTAATTAATAGTCCAACCATAGCAATTAATAATGCAATACCAATGATTAGGGAAGGTACTAGTAACCAATCGAAGTTAATTCCAGAAGAATCTTTATTGTCATCGCTATCATCATCTTTTGTATTTGTGTCACCAATAATAGTTGTTGTTAAGTCATCTTCAACTTTTGCTTCTTTTGCAGTCTTAAAATCATCTTCACTAATTTGGTTAAATTGTAGGTTGTCGAAGAATGCATAACCACTTGTTAAAGCGTTTTCATCACCTAAACTTAGGTTAAAATAAATTGTAGAATCTGTTGTTGCAGAAACATAGAAAGAGTAGGTAGTAAAGTTTTCGTTTTCAACTATTTCACTAACTTTGGCATCAATTCCGCTTAAATTGATTTTAGCACCAATTTTAATTTCGTTGCCTTTGTCGTCATATTGTTTGTTTGCTGGGTCTTGTTTTAAGTTGTAAGTTCTTACTCTAACTTGAAGTTTATAATAGTTTCCGTTAGAAATTTGATAGCCTTTTGATTTTAAACTGTAATAAGCATCTTGTAGGTTATGAATAACTAAAACATAATCATTTTCGCTTGCAACATCAATGTTAGGATTAGCATTAATATTCATAATTCCCGCTTCAATTTCACTTGGAAGAGTAGAGTTTTTTGTGCCTGTAAAATTGTCAGAAGAGTAGATATAATTTGAGTTAGTATTTTCGTTTTCAGTTCTTAAAGCAAAATCTTCTTTTGAAAGGTCAGATTTAAAAGTTAGATTGTTATTTTCAGCATTATCAAAAATTGTTTGAGTAGAAGAGTTGATTTCAAAGTTATCAACATAAACAAAACCTTTTTCTTGTCTGCTTTCTGTTCCAAGCATTACGGAAATATTTGCTGTTAAGTCGCTTGTAGAAGTTTTTACATAAAGTTTAACTTTTCTCCAAACGTTATTTGTGTTAATGTTATTTAATTTAGCAAGAGTAATATTATTACTATCTTTTACAACTACGCTTGCACCATTAAACACAATATCATTTGTTAAAATGTCAAACGCAATAGCGTAATATTTTGCTTCATCAAGAGTTGAAGCACTCATAGATACGCTTTCGCTTTTAATAGATTGATAACCAGTTTCTTTGTTTGCTAAAACAAAAACATTGTCATAACCTAAATAACTTTCAATAATTCCGTTATAGTTGTTTTTGTTAGAATCTTTTTCAACTGTCCAATTTTTTGCTTTGTAAGGACTTGTTTCGTTTGTTGTTTCAAAGTTGAGGTTATTAAAAGCGCCATTAGAAACAGTAGGAGAACCAGTAAAACCAGTAAAATCTACTGTTTTTGAATTTGAATTAGAAGAATTACTATCGAAATCTGAAGTTGTAATTTCAAAAAGTTTAATATTATCAAAGAAAGCATAACCTACTGCATTTTCTTCTAAACCTAGTGTTAAATTAGCATAACTATCTTTAAAAGCATTTCCTGTAACAAAGAATGAATAAGTTATCCAATCATTTTTTGTACTATCTGTTTTATCACTTGTTGAAACGCTTTCAAAACTTGCACTTGCAGGAGTGAAAGTGTATTTATCGTCATAAGGGTTTTGTTGAACAAGTTTAATTAATGCTCCACCATTATTAAATGAAGATGTTTTAACATCAACTGTAAGTTTATAAAGTTTATGTTTTTCAATTAATATATCATTTGATTTAAAAGCAGTGTAAATAGGGTTATAGTTATTAATTAAAAGTGCTTTGTGGTTATTTAATCTGTTTGCATTTGTTGGGTCAGTGTCAACTTTGCTATCTTCATCGTCAAAGAAGCCATTTCCAATTCCTACAACTTTTGCAACATTGTTTGATGTGCTTGAACCTGATGTTGGGTCTAAATTAAAATCAAGCGTACCATTTTCAAAGTCGCCATTTAAAATTCCATTTGATACTGTTACATCTTTGTCTTCAAAAGAAATTTGTTTGCTTGAAACAACTGTGCTTGAAAGTTCGTTGTAATATTGTTGTTCAGTAAGGTTATATGCATTAATATTGTCAAAGAAAACTGCACCCGCACTTGTGTAACTATTTTTGCTTCCAATAAACAAACCTAGTTTAACAGATTGCTCCTCACTGTTAGTTTTTACATAGAAACGATATTCTTTCCATTCTCCACGAGTAGAAATATTTTCAATTCTTGCACTTTCAAGTTTATCAAAAACAGAGTTAGTTAAATAAATGCTTGCTAAACTTGTAATATCGTTATTTTGTGTGTAAACATAGCAACTAACATAATAATATTTATTTTTTTCTAATGTAAAACTTGATGATTCGTAACCATAACTTGAACGAAGATTTTGGTTGTTAATCATCAAAATTTTGTTGTCGTCACTCACTTTTGGTTTTGATGGGTTATAAGAAAGTTTGTATTCTTCTTTCTTTTCATCAAAAGTATCAGTGTTTACATCAATAACACCGCTTGTGGTGCTACCTTTTGTGCCCGAACCTGTAAATGAGTTTGGTTCAGACAAACTTGTTCCTGTGTTACTTGTAAAATTTGAATTTGAAATGTTAACAATTGTGTAAGAGTTATCGGCAAAAACTTCTTTTTTGTTTAATGACACAAAAGAAAGTAAACTGATAAAACTAGAAAATGCTAACAATAAAATTAAAATGAATGTTAATGTTTGTTTTTTTAAATTTGTTGTAATATTTTTCATACCTATCTTCCTTTAATATTGATTAACTTATAAAGTATATATTAATTATAAAAATTTTGCAAATATTTTAATTATAAATTTATTTTTTTTGTTAAAAATTTGTTTATGACAAAATCAAAATCGAACAAAACTAAAATAATAGTTTGCTTAATAAGTGGAATTTTCGTTGGCTTCATTAATGGATTTTTTGGTGGTGGCGGGGGAATGATAGTTGTTCCACTTTTAATTTTTGTGCTGGGGCTTGAAGAAAAAATGGCACACGCAACTGCAATACTAATCATTTTACCTTTAAGTATAACCAGTTCAATAATTTATATAACACAAGGAAACTTTGAACTTTTGAATTTAGGTTTAACGACAATAGGCGTCGTTGTGGGTGGAGTTATTGGCTCGCTTATATTAAAAAAAATTAACAACACGGTTTTACGATTTGCTTTTGCTTTTATTATGATTTGTGCTGGCATTAAATTAATGTTTTAAGAGGTTTTATGGAATATTTACTTTTACTTTATGGGTTGATTGGCGGAATTTTGGGAGGAATGGGAATGGGTGGTGGAACCTTGCTTATTCCTCTTCTTACTATTTTTGGTGGTTTAGAGCAAATAGAAAGTCAAGCTATAAATTTAATTTCTTTTTCGATTATGGCAATTATTTCAATAATTATCCATGCAAAAAATAAGTTAATAGATTTTAAAGTGGCTCTTCCGTTAATATTAACTGGCATTGCATTTTCTGTTTTAGGTTCGTTACTCGCAAATTCTATGAATACTTTATCATTAAAAACATTATTTGGTGTTTTTTTGGTGGCACTTGGTCTATTTCAAGGCGGGAGTTACTTTATTTTTGACCAAAAAAAGCCAAAGGCAAAAAAACAAAAGAAAAAGTAGATTTTTTTTTAATTTTTTGATAAAATTTATATATGCGAAAATTTAAAGTGAAAAATTTGGAACTAACAACAAACGAAATTGAAACCTTTATTCCAAAAAATGTTTTTGTTCCAAATGTGGTTTTTGATGTTAGTTTTAACATTTTGGTTAAAAGTGGCGATTATGTTAAAAAAGGTCAAATAATTTTAGAAAAAAATGGTCAAAAATTAGCAAGTCCTGTAAGTGGGCTCGTTCGTGAAATTAAACTTGGAAGCGAGATAAATAACGAACTTGTTTATTACATAAATATCGAAAATGATGAAAAATATTTATCTGAAATTGTAAAGCCTAAAAAGATAGAAACAAAACAAGATTTGCTTGAATTTTGTAAAGAATATTGTCTTGTTTTTAAGCATAATTTTGCAGAAAAAATTTTTAAAGATTTAGACTCTAATTTAGTGTTAGATTTGTTTGATGAAAATTTTGTTTTTAACAACTTTTTAGTGCTTAAATCAAATCAAAAAATTGTGCTTGATATGGTAAAATATTTAACTAAAATTTTAAATATTAACAGAATAAAAATCTTTGTAAATAAACAAAATAAAAACTTTGTGAAATCAGTGTTTTTAAACGAGAATATTCTTGAATATTTAAATGCACAAAATATAAAAATAGTTATTAAAACAAAACAAACAAATATTGGAATAACAGCGTTTGATTTATATAATTTTTCAAAAGCGTTAAATGGAGAAAAACAAACTGAAAATATAATTAGTTTTGTTGGTGGAGCGTGCAAAAAAAATTGTGTTATTAAAACAATTTTAGGCGTAAGAATTTGTGATTTAATAGACCACTTTGGAGGCCTAAAACAAAACATAGAAGAGATTGAAGATTTTAAATATATGAGTTTAGTGGCGTATAATGATGAAATTCAGTTAAATAAAAAAATTAAACAAGCAAAAAACCAAGAAGATAAAGAAAAATTAATAAAAATGCTTAATGAAAAAAAACATCAAGCGTATGATAATATCTTTTCAAAAATAAGTTTATATCATGAAAAATTTCTAGATTGTTTGTCTTGTTGCTTGTTAAATGGAAAACACTCAAAAAGTTTTACAAAAAATTTAGAATTACCACTTGGCTTTGAAGTTTTTGGGGTTCATTTGTTAAGCTATAGAGAATTTAGATAAAAAAGTTTAAAATTTTGTTATTTATTATATATTTAATTAATTTGTAGAATAAAAAAACAAAAAAAATGCTAA
>DLSG01000074.1 GCA_002501285.1 Christensenella sp. UBA7868
ACATTAAAAATCTAAAAATTTAATGTCTTTTTTTATTTGAATATTAAAACTATATAACTTTATAAACGATATACCTACTTTAAATTCTTAACTTATAATATTAAAATAAAATTTATTCTAATCATCTTTTCTTAATTTAACACCAGATAAAGCATCTCTTCTTAAATTTTCACTAATAGCCGCATAATGTTTTTTAGTAGTATTAACATCTTTATGACCTAAAACTTCCGCAACAACATAAATATCTTTTGTTTCTTGATATAAATTTGTACCAAAAGTTGATCTTAATTTGTGAGGAGTTATTTTTTTAAGAGGTGTTATAATTTTAGCATATTTTTTTACAAGATTTTCAACGCTTCTTACGTTAATTCTTTTATTTTGAAGCGACAAAAAGAAAGGAGAGTCTTCATCAATTTCTTTATCTTGTTTTTTAGCCTTTTCTTGTCTAAAACTTAAATATTTTAAGAGTGCATCTTTAACTTCGTCAGAATAATACAAAATCATTCGACTACCGCCTTTTCGAGTCACTACAAAACTGTTATCTTCAAAGTTAAAATCTTTAACATTAAGCCCAACAAGTTCGCTTATACGAATACCAGTGCCTAAAAATAAACTAAGCATCGCAAAATCTCTTTCTTTTGTCTTTTCAAAAAATGCTTTTTGATTTTTAGTAAACCCATCACCAGTTTCTGCTAAATTTAAAATATTTACAACCTCGTCAATGTCCAGCCTAACAATTTCTTTGTCTGTTAGTTTTGGCATATCGATTTTTGTTGTAACATTTTCTTTAATGCGTTCTTTTTTATATAAATATCCAAAAAACGCTCTTAACGCCGAAATTTTTCTTGCTTTTGTTTTATTGGAATTAGAATGGCTTAAATTTTCATCATCAACATAATAAGTTAAATAATCTAAATACATCTCAATATGAGTTGAAGTTATCTTATTTAAGTCATCTAAATTTAATTCTTTTATTTTTTTGTTGTTAAATTCATATACTTCTTTTGTTAAAAATGTAAAAAAAATCTTCAAATCTCGTGCATAATTTACTTTGGTTAACATTGATGTTTTACTATCTATTCCCAAAAAGAATTCTTCACAAAAATAGGGAAGTTCACTTTTTAATTTCCTAAGTAAAATTGCATTTTTATTGTTTCGTTCAACAAAATAATCATTCATAATGATATTATAACATAATATTAAAATTTTTTCAAATTTATTGCAAATTTTCGACGATATTTCGCGATATTTTGCCTGTATTTTTACTATTCAATATTTGCATAGTACTATGCATAGTACTGTGCAAACATACTGTGCAAATACTATGCAATATAGACTTTATAATCAAATTCAAAAAATTAACAATTTTTGTTTTATAAAAAACTATTAATATTAAAAACAATTAAAATTTTTCAAAAATTTTTCAAAACAACTAAATTTATTTGACAAAGAAAGCAAAGTTAATTTATTATATATTATTATAAATTAGCAGGAGTGAGCGCATTATGATAGATATTGAACTAATTAGAAAAAATCCAGAAATAGTTAAAGAAAATATAAAGAAAAAATTTCAAGATAGCAAACTTGGTCTTGTAGATGAAGTTGCCAAACTTGATAAAGAAAATAGAGAATTAAAACAAAAAATTGACGATTTAAGGGCTGAAAGAAAAAATAAAAGTGCTGAAATCGGTATTCTTATGAAGAATAAGGAATTGGAAAAAGCAAACGAAATAAAATTGCTAGTTTCAAAAATAAATGATGAAACAGAAGTTTTGGAACAAAAGCAATTGGAACTTGATGCTCAAATTAAAAAAATTATGATGACAATTCCAAACATCATTGATAGTAGCGTTCCAGTAGGAAAAGATGATAGTGAAAATGTAGAAAATGAAAGATTTGGGGAACCAGTTGTTCCAGATTTCGAAATTCCTTATCATGCTGATATTTTGGAAAGTTTTGGCGGGCTTGATAAAGAAAGTGCTGGCAGGACAAGCGGAAATGGCTTTTATTATTTAATGGGCAACCCAGCAAGAATTGTTAGTGCCATGATAAATTATGCTCGTGATTATATGATAAATAAAGGCTTTATTTACTGCATTCCGCCTTTTATGATCAGAAGCGATGTTGTAAATGGGGTTATGAGTTTTGCTGAAATGAGTGCTATGATGTACAAAATTGAAGGGGAAGACTTATTCTTAATTGGCACAAGCGAACATAGTATGATTGGCAGATATAAAGACACAATTTTAAAAGAATCCGATTTGCCTGTTAGAATGACAAGTTACAGCCCATGTTTCAGAAAAGAAGTTGGTGCTCACGGCCTTGAAGAAAGAGGAATTTACAGAGTTCACCAATTTGAAAAACAGGAAATGATTGTTATTTGTAAACCAGAAGAAAGCATGGATTATTACAACAAAATGTGGAGTTATACTGTTGAAATATTCAGAAACTTAAATATTCCTGTAAGGACTCTTGAATGTTGTAGTGGTGACCTTGCAGATTTAAAAGTAAAAAGTTGTGACGTTGAAGCATGGAGTCCTCGTCAACAAAAATATTTTGAAGTTGGTTCTTGTTCAACTCTTGGAGATGCACAAAGCCGTAGGCTTGGAATAA
>DLSG01000071.1 GCA_002501285.1 Christensenella sp. UBA7868
TTAGGTTTAGTAAAGAATTTAGTTCTAATTGAGAAATTGAACTTTCTTCTATTTCAAAATTTAAAGTACTATTTTCACCAAGATTTTGACCTTTTAATTTTACGATACTATTTAGATCAAAATTAGATTCTGATAAAACATTTTGATAGTTTTTTGTTTCTACAACACTTGGATTTACATAATTTATGCTTATTTCAACATCACTTGAAACAACACAATTTTTTGCTGCTTCCATTTGAGCATAAACTGGTGAAAGTGTAAAAATCAAATCTCCATTAAGTTCTGCCGAAATTTCAAGAAAATAACAGTCATCAAGTTTTGTTAAAACGATTAAATTATTTCCCATAAAACTATAAGTCTTTTTATTTTGATTTATGCTTTCATCAAAAGCAGAACTATCGGTGTAAGTAATTCCAGCAAATGTATAAGATTTTATTAACAAATTTAATAAAATCGAATCGTCCCCCAAAGAGTCTTGTTCGCTTCTTACATCAACTGAAATTACTTTTCCGCTTTCTACTGTTTCACTAGATAAATAAACATAATAAGAATCGCCGTTTATAAAGTTATAATTATCTGAAATCTCTGTTCCATCTTGCAAAAATTTTGCCGATAATTCTTGTCCTTTAAGAAAAATTGAATAAGTTATGTTAAACAAATTAAATTCTATGTTTACCATATTAAAAGCATCAATTTTAGGAGTAAAAATTCCATCTTTTGTAAGAGTGTAAATTTCGTTATCTGTAAAAGAAAATGTTATATTATCGTAGTAATCGTCTCCAACGCTTACACTAGATGAAACACTATTTACAAATATAAAATCTTTCAAATTTAAGTTATTACTATTTTTAACAACATAAGGATTTTCACTTGTAATTTCATTTCCATTGTTGTCAAAAGTTCTTACTGTTATATCAAGAACTTTTATATAATAATAGTAACTATAACTATTATTTGTATTACTTTCATCAGTTAAAATAATTTTAACGCAATAATAGTTATCATCACTACCCTCAGACTTTTTAGATGTAATTGTTAAATTATAGCCAGTTGAAATATTTTCTGAAACATTTAAGTTATGATTTCTTGTTGCACCTGCCGAATAATCTAAACTTTCAACATTTGTGTTACTAGCATTTCTCAAAACTTTACTAAATTCAAATTTAAAGTTGTAAGTAACATTATCAGTTGCTATTTTAGAACCCGTTAAAAGTTCTTTGTTAAAACTAAATAAATTTCCGCTTTGAGATAATCTGTAAGCACTTGGAGCATAAACATTAGCATAATTTACTGTTTCACTAGCATATTCAAAAGAGATGTTTAAATCTGGTTTTAAACATAATTTTACATTTCCGTTATAAAGCCCAATTGAATAATTTAATGTTACAAAAACATAATCAACTAACGTTTTATTAATTGTAAAGTTAAATTCATTTGATGCTTTTGAAATACTTATTTCACCATTTCCGTTTGGAAGAGTTAATGTAGAATTATTTTTAAGAGATAAATTTTGCAATTTTTTAACAAAAGAAAGAGCAATTTCTTCGTTTACTTTTCCAATAAAGTTAATTCCTTCAAATTTTAAATCAGTTAAGGCAAGTCTTGTTTTTCCATTTGTTATTTTAGGGCTTATTCCATAACCTGTTTGACTATCTAAAACATAATAAGTTTCATCGTCAACTAAAATTTGAGATAGTTTTTCTTCCGTTTCATCTGATTTTACAAAAGTTCCAAAATCAACATTGATGTTTATAATGTTAATTTCAAGTTCTATAAAATTAGTTCTCAAACTTTCTAGTGTGTAACTAGAAGAATTTACTTTTACAAAGCCATGAACAACAAGTGTTAAACTATCAAGACTACTTGTAGTTTGTAAGATTGTTCTTGACCCATTAGAATTTTGTTTTAATTTTGCATAAGTTTGTCCGTTTTTAGAAATATGAATTTCTTTTGTAACTGAATTTTCACTGAACACATAGCCTAAATTTTGAGAGTCAATAATTGAATCAACTTCAAATTCTGGCAACGCTTTAGTTCCATTTAATGTAAAGTATGCGTGTTGCGACAAATCATAATCTTGGTCACCAACATACAAATCAATTACGCTTGAAGATACAACTTTTTGAGCATTTGTGCAATTGAAAGTTATTTCTATTTTAGTTAATGAATCTTCCGCTAACGGATCAGTTCCACTAATATACGCTAAAACTTTAATAGTTTTATTTGCCACATTTTCAATATCGCTATAAATAGAAAGCTCACCATTTAAAGTGTTAAGTTTAGCAATTTGATAGCCATCACGTGATAAAATTAAATCACTTGAACTTTTAACTACATCACTAGAATTAGAAAACATATAGTTTAAAACCAAATTAAGTTTTGTAGCATCATTTTTTTCTACATAGCAAGAAACATAATTTGAAACTTTTGTGTCGCTGTAAGCCGTATAAACACTATTACATTCAAATTTTGCTTGCACCGCCTCAATATTAAACGATTGTTGAATAATGTTTCCAAGTTTAACAACTAAAACATTATTAGCGTTTAGTGTTAATGACGAAGTTATTTCTACATTATCTATAAAGAATTGAAGTTTATTTAAAATTTCTTCATCTTCGCATAAATTTCCAGAAACATCTAAAACATTAATTAAAGATTTTAATTGTGCATGAGATAAAACTTGATTTACATAGAAGATATTTTCATTTAACGAACTTGAAATTGTATAAACTTTATTATAGAAATTAATTCTTTTTAACTCTTTATTATTTAATTTTATTATTAAAGTAATAATTCCCTCATCTACATTTGGAACAAAATTAGTTAAATCACCGCTGTTTAAATTATTTTCAATGTTATTAATTAAAATTGAATATTTTAAAGAAGTTAATAAGTCTGTATCACTTGTTACAATTTCAAAATAGTCTTGCAAGTTATAAGCAAAACCTTTAACTAAAACCTGATTTCCGTTATAAGTGTTTTGATCATATTTTGGATTTATAACCAAACTGTGAAGTTGCAACTGTTTATTAATAACAGTTCCTTCAAAGTCACCACTATTAATAACAACTTTGATGTTTACCGCAGTTTCATTTCCGTCATAACTACCAACTTCAATTTCACCACTAAAACTTCCATCTAAATTTTGTTTTACCCAAACATTGTTGTTATTTGTGCTTATCTCTACTTTAATTGCATTTTTACTTCCAGCCACACTATTTTCTTTAATTAAATTAACAGTATTTTCATCAAACAATTTATAACTATTATTTGAGTAAATTTTTTCTAAACTATCCAAAATTTTAATTTCTTTAAATATAAAGCCTTTTATTTCAACAGTTCTTCCAAGAATATTAAATTTAATTAAATCCCCAACAGTTTCATCATTTGTGCCAGTTTTTGCAACCAATATTGTATTATTAGATTGAATAATATACTTGCTTGCATTATATTCTCCATCAGATTCAACACTCTCAAAAGTAATATCACTTGTAGTAATATTTGTTTCAACCCCAAAGTCATCTAAACTAATTAAATCTTGAACTTCATACGCTTTTCCAACAATAAATGTTGTGCTTGTTTTAACCGAAATATCTGGTACAACAGACAAATTCAAAGTTTTTGAAATGTAGTTATTTTCATTAATTTTAATTCTAAATTCAATTTGATTTAAACCTTCTAAAATAGCAACTTCAACACTGTCTTTAATATCACGAGGGCCTTCTTGATAACTTTCTGCACTCTCTTGCGCAGAAACCACATAGTTTGAAATTAACATATTTTTTATTTTGTCTTTTTCAGTTTGGTCATCACCAGCAAGTGCAGTTATTTCATTTTTAAATAAATAACAATTTGAACTTTCATTTAAAGTTATTTGAATTAATTTAAAGTTTAAACTAAATTCATGATTTGTTTTTGTTTTTCCNNCTGATGTAACATCGCAATATAAGCCGTCTATACTATAAACATTTAAACTTTCAGGGAAATAAATTTCCGTAACATTTGAAATTTCACTAATGCCAGAGATAACATTTCCGTCAGCGTCTTTTAAAACTACGCCATTTATGCCTATTAATTTTTGATAACTAGTTTTGGTAAGTTTTACGCTTGTTATTTCACCGCTAACTTCGCCCGTTAGAGTTTTAACAATTTTAAATAATTCCGCTAATTTTACACTTTGTCCGTTACAAATTAAACTACTTTTTGTTCCTAGAACTTGCTCTAAACTTGTTGTAGAATTAACTTGAACATTTATTGAACCCGTAATTTCTTTTTTATTTTCTGCGTCCGCTTGATTTAATGTCAATTTAAAATAAATTAATTCATTATCACCTAAAAACGCATTTGGTGCTGTATATTCTGTTAATTTGTCTTCATCTTTAAAACTGTTATTTTTATAGAATTCAATTGTATAATTGCCTGTTTCACTTATTTGGGTTTCTTCAATATCTTTTTGATATGCGCCACTTTGTCCAACATTCCCATAATTTCTTTCAATCAATGTAACGCAAGATTTTATCTCGTCAAGAGTTTTTGTGTCCCCAGCATTTACAATTAAACTATCTGTTCTTACATAATGTTTTGGAAGTATGTAGAAATAGAAAGTTTTATACATATCTTCACTCCAAAAACTTGGCTTAAACACAATTGTACAAATAGTGTTTTCGGTTACTTGATTAAAGATTTGATTTTGAACATCATATAAACTTGTTACGCCATCACTTTCAGTTGTTATTTCAGCATATTTACCAAAATATTTTGAAACCGCATTTTTAAAGTTTTTATTGTTTCCTTCAACTGATATAAAACCATTAATATTTGTTTGGTCGCCAGTATTTACCATTGTAAATTGTTCGCCACCAATAACTTTTTCATATTCTATTCCGTTAATAGTAATTGAATTGTTACTGTTTTTGTTTTCAACAACATTAAATCCATCATCAGTTACACTTATTGTAATTTCATCAGATTTTACTTCTACTCCGCCATCAACAACAGTGTAAACATAAAATTTAAGATTTTGACAAAGTTTGTTTGGATAAATAATAAATCTTGTTCCAAGTATTCCATTCACGTCGGTTTCTTTAACAAAGTTTTTAGGAATTACTATTTGTGCCTTCCCTGTTGGATTAGTAATTGTTTCTGACAAACTATTAACTTCGGTTACAACAAGGTCAGAACTTAAAGATGCAATTTTAAGTTGAGTATTTTCATTTCCGCCTTCAACTTTTAGATATAGCCACAAGTTATTGTTTGGTTCACCTCTTCCAAAAGCCTGAAAGTTAAATGCACTGTTTACTACTGAAACTTTAAATTCAATTTTATTACCTTCATTTGTCCTTAAATTATTTTTACCTTCACTATCAGTAAAAATAGAAATTGATTTAACATCATTATTTTGAACAGTAAGTTCTATTTCGGTAAAGCCACCAAAATCAATATATTCGCCATTAAACATTAATTTAATAATTCCAGTGCCTTCTGTGACCCCTGTAAGCAAAACTTTAACCGCATTTGCATCATCAAAAACATATTCACTAGATACCAAATTATCTACGCTTGAACTGCAAACAACTTTAAATAATTTTTCATTATACGCTTTAATTAGCCCTGGTAAATTTGCAGTTTTAAAACTAATTTCAAGTTTTTCACCTTTGCTGATAATTGCCTTTTTATCACTAGAAAGTTCTTTAACAAAAGTAAAATCTTCAAAGTTTATATCTTTTGAAATAGTAATTAAGAGTTTGTTCGAAGAATCTAATTTATTCAAATATTTTTTACTTTCTTCTATAAAAGAATATTTTGCTTTTAAAATTTTATTTCCGTTTTCGTCAAGCACAAACTCATTATCTTCGTTTGTTTCATACTCATATTCGCCATTATTATTAATAGCAAATTTATATTTGAACATAGCACCATATATTTCAATTTCATCAGAAGTGCCTAAACTACTAGCATCGGTAATTCTAATATATTTTCCAAAATCATCTGCATAATACTCAAGTCCATCAGGATTGTTGTTCGCGTCAATAGTTACTCTGCTACTATAAAATTGAACTTCTGGATTTCCGTCATCATTAAACTCTTTATGGTCAATTAAATCCGCACCTTTACTTACAAAATATTTAACTTTGTTGTAAGTTTGAGTTGTTTTTTCATTTTTAAGCAGTTCAGAAACATCAAGCATTTTGTTTTTAGTTAAATACAAGATGTTGTTTTTAGTGTCAAATTGAGCCATTACCCTATTGTTTTCAAACGAAATAGAACCTTCACTTGAAACGATTTCAGGTTTTACTTTTATAAAAGCATAATAAACCCAATTTTCGCCGTTTTCTTCAACCGCCTCCAAGCCGTCACTTTCAATCATTGACAATTCGTCGTTAGTTAGTTTTACATTAGATATTCTTGCAATCAAGTATAAATCTTGCGTGGTGTAATCTTCCACACGAATTGTCCAAGTTAAAGGATTAAGCGATTTTCTTATTGTGAAATAATTTGAAGTTAAAAGCAATCCGTCTTCCGACAAAGTTTGTCCTGATGTAATATAGAATTTGTTGTTTTTCTTTACACCTTCAAGAATTTCAACATCTTTTAATTTATATGCAAGTTGACTATCTTCAAAAGTGCTTCCTTGTGGAGCCTTTAAAGCCAATTTTAAATTCAACTCGTTTTCGCCTGGAGCGTAAAGGCCATTTACAGAATATTTGTAACTATCAAAAACCATTAAGTTTTCAATAGTGCTTGTTGTTGCACTTATTCCGCTAACTTCAATAGGATTTGAAGTAAAACTTATTTTTTGAGCAATAGTTTTTTTAGCAAGTAATGTAAAATATTCAGAATCTGATGCACAATCTTCTTTTTTTGGAAGTTCGGCATTATCTTTATAAGTTTTTGCAATATAGCAAGTAATATCAAAAGAGCCTTCTGCGTGAACTGTTATTTCACCAGTCTTTTCATCAACTTCGGCAACATTTTTATCTGAACTATAATAAAGGATTTGTTTATTGAAATAATTCTCGCCATAAACTTGATAAAATTCATTGCTTGGGTCATCACAGTTTAAAGGTTTATTTAAAGCGTTTTGTGGAAAAATATTTGCTACGCTTACAGTAAAATTATTTCCTGGATAAATTTTAGTTACTCTGCTGTCAAATTCACCTTGACTATTTGTTGTTTTGAAATCAAAGCCTTGAACAGCACTTTCAATAAAGATTTTTGTTTCGGCAACTCTTTGATCTTCTTCTTGAACCGCTTTCAAAACAAACTCGCCACTTTTATTGTAAGAGTACTCGGCATTTTTATAACCAACTTTGTTTTGTTTAATCTCAAATTTAAGAGGACTGCCAACCTTATTTCCTTCTTCGTAAGAAACGATACTTGTGNNCCCGCCACTTAATATAACATCAAGTTTTGTAGCATCTTCGTTAGTCGGTAAAAGTTTAACAATTTCAAAAATACTGCCGTCAAGTTCTTTACGACCAACAAATACCTTGCCTGTCCCGTCAGGACTTCCCGACAAAACATACGCGGCTTTTTCAAAATTCATTCCTTCTAGATTTACCACTTT
>DLSG01000019.1 GCA_002501285.1 Christensenella sp. UBA7868
TATCACCTAATTTTGTAATGTAAGTTTTGTTTGCGAGTTTGCCTTTAAAAAAGAATTTGCCTATTTTAATGTTGCCAAAACTGTCAATGTATTTTACATCATAAAAATTGTAACCTAAAATGTTTAAAAATGGATTTATATAAAACAAATCATTTTTTATATAAACAATGCCAATTAAAAAAATTATTATTAAAAAAATTACAAACATACTTATCTTTTCAAGTTCAAAAGTTAATGCGAACAAAACAAAAAGAGAAAAATAACCCAAAAAATGTTGTTCGGTTATGCTTGAATGTTGAATAATTCTTATCTTTACAATTTCGCCATCAGTTTTTTCCACAAGCCAAAGGCCAAGAAGTCCTAAAATTATTAATAACAACATTAGACATAATGAAATTGTGTTTAACACATTAAAAGTTAAATTATTGTTAATAATTTCAATTAAAAGCTTTGTTATAATCAAACAATAAAGTGGAATAAAGGCACTTAAATATAAAAATATTTTTTTCATAATTTTATTATTACAAATTTTTGTAAATTTATAATATTTAATATAAATGCTATAATTCTGTTTAGGTTTTAAATTAAAATATTTCTATTATTTCCATGATTGTTTAAATAATAAAAAAACAGAAAGTAATATTGCTTTCTGTTTAAAAATTTTTATTAAAATTTTATTTTACGTTCTACGCACCTGTTCCATAAGTAGTAGTCCATTCTTCTGGGGCAGTAGTCCAAACTTCACTTGCTGCACCATTAGCATATTGGATTGCTTCTACTTGGAAAGAAACAGAATAAACTTTATTAGCATCGGCGTTAGTTAGTTCTTTTGGAACGGTAATTTCTGAACAGAAATCAACTGAACCGCCTGCTTCAAGTGTTCCGTTATAATAGTAATAATTGTCGTCACCAGCCACCCATTTGTCACTTGTTGTGGCAGAAACTGGAAGACTTGCAGAACCTGTGTTTGTTAATGTTAATTTACATCTTAAAACACATTTGCTTGTGCTTGCAGGAGCGGAAACACCAATAGGTTGAGTGTATTTTGTTCCTGGCATAGCAGCGCCCGAGAAAGTTAAACTTTCAACACTTGCTCCACCTTGCGTAATATTAATGTTTACAGGGTCGCCAAGGGTAATGTTACCAGTTGCTGTTTGATTTGCAGAGAAGAACGCTGCGGTTAATCCCAAAATTAAACTTAACCCTAAAAGAACGGATAAAGTAATGATTGCAACGGTTGAAGCACCACGATTTTTTCTAGTGTTCACTGCTACAACTTTTTTGTTTTCTCCGCCTTTTTTATTAATACTAGGTTTACTGTTATTGCTGTTATTGTCCATATTTTCCTCCTTTTTAATTTGTTAATTTTAGTTTTGCAAAATAAAAGAGAAATATACATTTTTAACAAGAATTTATTTTTGATATTTGCAAATATTATATATAGTGAAAAGATTAATAAAAGAAAATAAAGATCTAATAATTATTCTGGCAATAATAACTATTGTTATTATTTTTATGTTTACAATATCTTTTACACTATCTTTTTTCAAAAAACAGATTGATTCTTCGGGTGAGATAACTTTGGGCGAACTTGATTATAACATTTTAATAAATTATGATACTTCAAATGACATAATGCCAGGAGATGATGTAGAATTAAACATTAAGGTTGAAAATAAAGTAAAAAATAAACCAAATCTTGTTCCTTTCTATTTTAGATTTGAAATTTTAAATGGAAGCGAAGAATATGCGCCTAGTTTAATCACACTTTCAAATTCTGATGATTATATTTATGATGGTAATTTTTGGTATTATAAACATAAAGTATTAAAAAATGAAACTGCAAATCTTTTAAAATCTATTCATATTGACGAAGAATTAACACAAAATGAAAGCCAATATTTTGATATTCAAATTTTAGTTGAGGCGGTTCAAAGTGAATATGGGGCATATAAAGATGTGTTTGAAGATGCGCCTGAAGAATGGAAAACGTTTATAGAAAATAACTAAAAATGCTTTACTTTATTTATTTTTTTAATATATAATTAATAATAATTACAAAAGATTTAGAAAAAGGAGAGTTTAACTTTGACGGAAGATAAAAATAAATTAAATAATACGCAAAACAAATCGGCAAGCAAACCAGCATCTCCATCGCCAGCGGGTGCTAGCCCAAAATCTCCAATAAACAGTCCAAAGCCTGGTACAATAGGTGGCACAAAAAAGCCTGTAAATGTTTCTCCAACAGGGGCTAAACCACAAGAGGCTCCAAAGCCAACATCACCAAAACCAGTAGGGGCAAAACCACCTTTAAAAAACACAAAGTCAGGTGGCGTTAAACCAGGTCAAACTGCTGGTGCAAAACCCAGTGACAGACCAAACATAAAAACTGTTGATGCAACAAATATTGATGTAAAACAAGACAATACTGAAAATAAAAAGAAAAGAAAAAAATGGTTGTTGTTGCTATTGCTTCTTCTATTAATTGGTGCAGTTGTAGGTGTGTCTATTTATTTCATGACAAGAATTCCAGCAACCGATATTCATTTTTCTATAATTACAGAGACTTATTTTAACAACACCAAACAAGATTCAATGGGTGAAGAAGAAACCGAACTTCCTCCTTATATGCCAGGTGATACTTTAGATGCTGGATTAACAATTAAAATTATAAATGATAAGGGCGTAATCCTTGACAGCGAAAAAGTATTTTTAAGATTTAAAATTGAAGTTTTTGTTGATGACAATTATGTTGCTGGATTGTTTGACCCAGAATTTGAACGCTTAAAAGATTGGACCTATGGCACAGATAATTATTTTTACTATAATTATTTTTGTTACGGAAATGAATCGTTTAAAGCTTTTTCTTTTTTAGATTTTGTTGCGGATAGAAACAACAATGTTTTAAATGGAAAACATGCACAAATTGTTTACACTGTTGAAATTTTGGAAGGACATTATTCTGCAATAAGTTCAGAATGGAACACTGCTCCAAACAAATGGAAACCAGTAAAACGTCCAGGAACAAAATAAAAGATTTAAACTAAATAAAAAGATTTAAACTAAATAAATTGAAATAAGAAAATAGCAAATAATAATATACAATAGAAAATGATAGGGGCGAAGATTGATGAAAAAATTATTTAAAATTTTATGTAGCATAATAATTTTAGTTGGTGGCAGTGTAATGCTTGTTGCTTGTGGAAGCGCCCCAATTGTTTTATCCGAGCCTCTAACAGTTGGTTGGACAAACGCAGGGGATAGGAACGAAGAAACTGGCGATTTTGAAAATAATAAATATATGCTTGTTACAGATAAAAACAGATATGCTAGTGGTTATGAATTTTTCTTAACCGATAGTGCAAATTACGAAAATTATGAAGAATATGTTTCTCTTGGGATTGTTGAAACAAACTATCTTGATGTTACAAGCAAAATAGACCGACAAAAAGAATATCATTTTTATGTTAGATATATCGGAACTGGAAGATATGCAAACTCAATAAATTCAAAAATTGCAGTAATAGAACCTGAAATTGTAAAAGTTGATACGCCTTATCTTCAAATTAATGAAACCGAACTTCATTGGTTTAGAATACAAAATGCTAATGGTTATGAAATTTATGAAACCATAGTAGATAGCGAAAATAATATTATTCAAAACAAAACAAAAATTGCAAACCTAAATTCTACAACATATTCTTACAATTTTTCAGCAAGGCTTTTAGATAAAAAAGCGCCTTACTATAAATATCAATATCAAATTAGAGCGCTAGCCTCTGGAAATTACTCGAACTCTGATTTTAGCACTATAAACAAAAACGCAGAATATGTTAAACAAATCACACTTGACAAAGCAAAAAATATAAACATAGATTTTGATACAAAAGTTTTAACTTTTGATAAAGTTGAATATTGCACAAATTATGAAATAAAAGTTTTCAAAACAGGATATGAAAAAACTGTTTATAGTCAAACAAATTCTTTAAATCTTTTAAATGCTGGTGTAGATTTTTCAAGTTTTGAAACTTATAAATTTACTGTTAAAGCAAAAGAAAGTGATGTTATTAAATATACTGCGGGTGATGTTAGTGACGACTATGAAAAAGCGTTAACAACAAAATTTGAAGCCCCTTCATCAATTGCTGCGCTTCAAACAGGAGATAGAGTTACAATCAATTGGTTAAAAAGTAGCGTTTCAACTGGAAGCGGGGATATTGAAGCCCAAAGTTACACAGTGACTGTTGTAATAGACGGCGAACAAAAATCTTTTCTAGTTAGCGAAAATAACTTTTTAACACTTACTTTTGAAGATTTATTCTCTCAATCAATACTATCCGAAAACAAAGAAATAGAGATAAAAGTTAAAGCAAATGCAATAAGCGAGTATATAAAAGAAAGTGACGATGGAATTTATCACGATTCCGCTGATGAAACGATTACAAAGTTTGTTGTGGTTAAAAATGGTTAAAAAAATATGTATGTATTTAATCATTAAAAATACATCAAATAAATAAAAAAACACTCAACGATTTGTTGAGTGTTTTTTCTTATAAATTAATAAAATTTCATTTACTTATGCGTTTTGTAAGTTTTCTTTTTCTACATTTTCAGATTCTTTTTTAATATTTTCTTTATAAGCATTCAAAGTAATTTGTCTGTTAATGTCTTCTAATTTGTCTTTGCAAACCATTTTAATTTTTTCTACATCTTTTTTCGCTTTTGAAAATAATACAGAAACTATGGTAATAGGCACAAGTATTGCGGCGATAATTAAAATTGTTTCAACAAGGTTTCTTGGAGTGCCATTATAAATAAAGCCAAGTATGTTTCTAGCAATACAAAGACCTATACCAAATCCGCCAATATAAGATATTGCATAATAAAGAATCTTTTTTAATTTTAATTTTTCTGTTTCTTCGCAATTAGTCATTGCCAAAGCAACCTCTTTCTTGAAATCTTGAAGTTCGCTTGAACTTAAATTTTCCAAATTTTTTTGTTCAATGTAAGATAAATTTGTTTTCATAAAAATTCCTTTAATTTTTTTATTTAAGTTTATCACTACTTTAAGCATAAGTCAATAGTGGTTAGAAAATAATTTAATTTTTTATTAATTTTTAAACTTTTATGTTTTAAACATTAAAGCGGAAAAGAATAACATCATTATCACTTACAACATAATCTTTGCCTTCAATTCTAACTTTGCCTTTTTCTTTTGCTTTAACGAAATTGCCCGCTTCCATTAAATCGTCGTAACTTACAATTTCTGCCTTAATAAAACCTTTTTCAAAGTCTGTGTGTATTTTCCCTGCCGCTTGTGGGGCTTTTGTTCCTTTTTTAATTGTCCACGCTCTAACTTCTTTTTCTCCAGCAGTTAGATAACTGATAAGACCTAGCGTGTCGTAACTTGTTTTAACAAGTTTATCAAGTCCGCTTTCAGTTATGCCAAGTTCTTCTGAAAACAATTTTTTATCTTCATCGCTTAAACTTGCAAGTTCTTCTTCTACTTTTGCACACAAAACAATCATTTTAGAGTTTTGTTTTTCAGCAATTTCTTGAACAGTTTTTACATACTTATTGTATTCTTTACCAATATCATCTTCGCCAATGTTGGCAACATAAATAACGGGTTTGCTAGTTAGTAAGAAAAATCCTTTAACAACTTCATTTTCTTCTTCTGTAAAATTTAATAATCTAACAGGGTTCCCGCTTGTTAAAGTTTCCTTTAAACGTCTTAAAAGACTTAGTTCAAGTTCTGTTCCAGGACCACCAACTCTAGCGTTTTTTTCCGCCTTTTCAAGCCTTTTATCTACAGTTTCTAAATCTGCCATAATTAATTCATAATCAATTATTTCAATATCTCTTTTTGGATCTACACTATTTTCAACATGAACAATTTTTTCGCTATCAAAACATCTAACAACATGACAAATGGCATCAACTTCACGAATATGACTTAAAAATTTGTTTCCAAGTCCATCACCCTTGCTTGCTCCTTTTACTAATCCTGCAATATCAACAAATTCAATAACCGCAGGTGTAATTTTAGTGCAAGAATAAAGTTTTGCAAGATTTTCTAGCCTATAATCAGGAACGCTAACCATTCCTACATTTGGCTCAATTGTGCAAAATGGGTAATTTGCACACTCTGCACCTGCTTTTGTAATTGCGTTAAATAAAGTGCTTTTTCCAACATTTGGAAGCCCAACAACGCCTAATTTCATAATATTTCTCCTATAAAAATTAAATAATAAAAGTGCTTTCGCACTTTTGGTTGGAGTGGTAGGACTTGAACCCACGAAATGTCGGAATCAGAATCCGATGCCTTACCGCTTGGCTACACTCCATCTGATATTATTTTAAACTTAAAAACAATTTTTGTCAATAAAAAATATGTTAAATAAATTTGCAAAATTTAAAAATAATATATATAATTTAAGTATGGAAATCAGTGGCGTTAATTTTTTAAAATTACAAGCACAGTTAATGGGCAGAATTGAAGGTTTTGACCCAGTGTTTTTAAACAAGAAATATAATTTAACCATTAAAGATAAATTTTTGGTATTTTTGCTTGACGGTAATAAAACTCCATCAAAATTAATAGAACTACTAGGCGTGGCGAAAACAAATCTTGCCTTAATTTCGGCATCTTTGATTTCTGACGGACTTATTCAAAAACAAAAAGATGATGTGGATAAACGATTAATAAATTATTGCTTAACGGAAAAGGGTAGAAAAAAAGCAAGTGAAATAGCAAAAATATTAAATGAAAATTTGTTAAACACATTAGAATATAAAAATAAAAATGACGAAATAAATGCACTTGTTGATAAACTTATAGAATTATTATCTTAAAAATTTTAAACTTTTTTAATACTATTTGTTATTTGAACATTAAAGTAAAAAATATTAATTAAAAATTCTTGTAAAAAATTTATGATTAAACAGAAATTAAAACAATTTTGTTCTGTTTGTGTGGTCATAAATTTTTTCATAATCAATAATTAACAGAAGCGGTCTTTCCCTTAATGTTTTTCCGCCAAAATTTTTTGCGGTTACGATTAATTTATTGTTTTTGATTTTTAAAGAATTTTCGCCTAAATTGATAAAGATTTTAAAACCCAAATCGGATAAATTTTCAAAATTTTTTTGACTATCTAAATAGCAAATATTAAGATTGCCAAAGATAGGGAAAATGTATTCTTGCAAATATTCTTTTTCTTCTTCAAATTTAGTGCTGTCAAAGTTATTTAATGAATAGCCGAATTGATATCCAAGCGATTTTAATTTTATAACAAGTTTTTTAAGGACGCTAGAATCTTGGCTTAAATTTGGATTTGTTTTGTTGATGTTATAACCAAGTATTCCATCATTTTTGTTAAAAGTAATAACGGCTTTTGCATTATTAAAACTAAAATCGTTGTGTTGTAAAATAAAATTTTCAAGAATTGGAATAAAGTCGGTGTTATAAGAAATTTGATTGTTTTGGGGCTGTTTTTTGTTGTAACACGCAATAGTGTCTTTTCCGTCAATAATAAATTTTTCAATAAACTCTTGATTTGTATCTAAATAATTAATGTTGTTAAAAATTAAAATTATCGGAGTTTTATTTTGTGGCAAATATAAGTCTTTTTTTGTTATTATATTGTCTTGAATTTCAAAGCAATCTGATAAATTTATTAAAATGTAATCGTTTAAATAAAGTTCACTTAATAAATTTGAAAACTCTTTACTCGTTAAATAATCGTTATCAAAAGTTTCAAGTTTTAAATTATCTTCACTAAAAGCAATTGATGGATAACTTATTAATTTGTTTAATGACAAAATTTTTGGCGTTTTGTCATAATAAATTAATCCGTCTTTTACGAAAAATTTAGAGTAATGTAAAATTAAAGAATTAATCGTGCTTTTATCTTTAAAAAGTTCGCTTTTACTTTCTAAAAATTCTACAGCGCCTTTATAATCTTCATTTAATGCCATATTTCTTGCCGAAGTAATTATAGAACTTCGATAAGAATCCATTAAACTTTCAAGCTGCTCAATGTTATAACTGTAAAATTGTGTATTTTCATTATAAATAGTTTCTAAATATTTATATATATTTTCAACTTCTTCATCAAACTCATTAGATTGAAGTTTAATTAAAAGTTTTTCTGCAAGATTTGCTTTATAAAGAGCGTCTTCGGGCGAAGCAAAAACTGGGGCTTTTAAATTTGGAGCCCACAATATTACAACTAATAAAATAATTACAAAAAACGCTTTAAAAAAGTTTTTCACGCTTTTAGTATTTGTTAAAACTTTTTAATAATTAAAAAACTACAAAAAAACATAAAATTTTTCAAATTTTTTTATTTTTTATTCAATAAAAAGTGATATTTTTATCTTATGGACAAAAAATTAAATAAAAATATTGAAGAAATTTTAATTGATGATAATATTCTTGAAAAGCTTAATAAAACGCTGGAAAAGAAAGTGTTAAACAGTAATGTAATAATTTTTATAGATTTTTTAACAATGCAAAAGTATGAAGGGCAAATTGAAAACTTAAAAAAAGTTAGTTTAAATAATTTAATAATTGAAGTAATAAAAAGTGAACAAGACTTTTTAAATTTAGACATAAATTTAGATGAAACTTATGGCTTTATTGTTGGAATTGGTGAAAGTCCATTATTATTGCAAACACAAAATTATGCCATAAAAAATAATATTAATTATGGATTTGTTAATCTTTTTTTATTGAAATTAAGTATTTTTGGTGTAAAAACAGGTGAAAAAGAATTTTTTCCACCCAATTTTATATTAATAGAAAAAAATATACTATCAAGTAAAGATAAATTTTTAATGCTTTCAGATATGTTTAGTTATAACTATTTAAGATTTGAAAGTATGCTTGATTTTGAAAATGGGAAATTAAAAGAATTTTCTGGGCAATTTAAAAATATTTTGGCAGAAATGTTTTCTTGTTACAATAAAGAAAACGCTTTTTTGTCTTGTGAAAATTTATATCGCAATTTTATTTCTACAGGAATTATTATTCAAAAATATAAAGTAAAAACAGATTTATTTACTTCTAACAATTCTTTTAAAAATTTTATGTCAAACTTTGTAATTTTGCTTTGTTACAAAAATATTTTTAATTTTATAAATAAAAACAACTTAATCTTAACAAGACCAACAAGGCTGTCTGATGCAGAAATTTTAAATTATGATAAAATTGATTTTGATTTTTATAAAATATTTTTACTTAATTTTAAGCAAAAATTTTTAGATATTGAAGATTCTTTTTTAAAATTTTATATAAATTTATTAAATTTTTTAAAAAATAATTTTTTTGAAGAATTTTATAATCAAACAAAAAATTGTCACGAACTTGATTTAAGTTCTATTAATTTTGATAATACTTTTTTGAAAAAAATGAGTTTTTTTGAAGTATTTAATAAAATAGAAAATCTGATAAGTTTAAAATTATAAAAAAATGTTCATGCTTTGTGCATGAAAAAATTTATTATTCTAATTTTGTTTTTATTTTGTTTAGTTTTTACATATAGTTTTAAACCTGTTTTTTATAAAAATTTTTTTGCCGACAGTTTAATGCTATCGTCGGGAGATTATAGCGTTTATTGCCTTAAAATTGCGGGGAATTTAAAGAACGCTGATATTATTGATAATGGAAATAGTTTTATTGTTAAAACCAGTTTAAATGACGCGAAAAGAGTTAAAAGCGAAGTTTCGCAGATTATGGGTGAAAGTTTAAGTTATGATTCCTCTATACTAGGCGTGGAAAAATTGATAAATTTATATAACATCAAAGTAGTTAAAAGAGAACAAGTGGGAAATATTGTTTCGGTGTATGGATATTCTAACAATCCAAATTTTTGCAATAAAATTGAAATCGAAAATAATTTAATTAATGTTCAAATCGCTTTTAGTAATAATAGAGTCACAATAGGAACTCCAATTATTTTGGGAGATTATTAATTTTTCTTCTTGATTAAGAATAAAATTTGCTAATTTAAAGTATTTATTAGAAAGTCACTAAAATTAATAGTGGCTTTTTTAAATTTATATCTTTTATTTTATATAAATTCTTTATTAATTATTTCTATTTTAATTTTTTACATATAAAATTTTATTTTTAGTTACATCATCACTTTAAATTTAATATAACAAACTTCAAAATATAGACTTTAAAAATGATGTTTTGCTATTTATTTTTCTGACTTTAATGCAATTAGCATACCAAAATAAAAAAAACTAAATAAAAATCGAAAAAATTGTTTAAATTTTATTTTTGCGTTAATAATTTGGCTAGGAGGATTTTATGAAAGATAAATTATTAAAAGGGTTAAAAAAATATCGAGTTTACTTATATTCTGCTTTGGCGGTAATTATGGCGGTTGTTGTAA
>DLSG01000114.1 GCA_002501285.1 Christensenella sp. UBA7868
ATACTTAATTCATATATTTCATCTATTTTATAATTAGATTTGGCAGCAACGCACACCACCTTTCTTTCGAGCGTCGCAGAACCAGTCTTATTTTTTTTAGCAAGAATTTCTTGTTTCTTTTTCTGGTCTGCCCTCATTTCAGGATCAACATAACTATCATCTTTGTAATCTGGGAGATTTTGGTACATTATTATTTGACGTAATAAATCAAAATCTTCGATTGTAATAGGGACCCCATTGATTAAAAGCTCTTTTTGTTTCGTTTCTTCATTGGTATGGTATTTTATATTTATATCAAAATCATCCTCTTCTCCGTCTTCACCCTTATAACATTCGCAATGAAAAGGTTTTGTTTTATCTATTGCCTTTGTAAGGAAATCATAATAATTATAAACCTTTCCACATTTATTACAGCGAACGCCATAATTTATATGGAAAACAAGCTCACACATTCTTATGAAATATTGAGAATATTTCGCAGCATCTTCCTTGTTTTTTTTGTCATCCATTTTAGAAAGAAGATACGTCAAATTGGACATTCCCAATCCCTCAAACGTGTCGTTTTTATTAAGCGTAAGGCATTCTGAGGCAGCCAAAAATTCATCGTGATGTCGTAAATTTACTGGATATAATGTTAACCCTTCTTTAAATGGGATCGGTTTATCGAATTGAAAATATTGTTCATTTAGTCGATATATTTCATCTACGATTTTCTTTGGTATATTCGGGTTATAAATTTTCACTTAAACCACCGCCTTACCAGCCACAATCGGGATTCACCGATTCTTGCGCCATAACCGTCGAGAACGTAACCGAATAGCCAAAATACGAACGATTGTTCCAAACATAACTCCTTACCCCGCAATATGGGCTTGTTAATTGGTTACACTGCAACGTGCCGACACCATCGACATATACACCGTTCAGAATTGCCAAAATACACTTCAAAATAGTCGTCGCGCGGCTCTTCGTCGGGATTAGAATATTCCCGTCTTCATCGGTTTCTGTCGGATTCGTCAGCGGATTTTCTTCGTCGTCTGCGTCACCATAAACGTTGTTGATTTTATTATGGACGATTATTTCAATCGTCACGTCCACCTTTGAACGAACTTGGTCAAATGGTTCAATTCGGCTCACGTAAACGTCTAATCTAGAAGCCTGTTTCGTCCAACCGTCATCAATAAACGGAAGTAAGAAAACGTTGTAATTACTCGCCTCGCCGTTGTCGCGATAAACCATTTTATACTTTTCTTTGTTGTTTAGCTCGTCGTTCATCAGACAGTCGGGCGTGTTATATTTCAGCAATTTCCACAAGTATTTCCCATACTTCGAATCACTGTTTACTAACGCGTGTATAATTCGCCATTCCAACCCATCGAGGTCGTTGTAGCGATTATAACCATTATCGTCAAAATACATAGGAAGTCCCATGTGCGCTCCCTCCTTTTCTCACTTTTAGTGAACTACCCAACTCCTAAAAGGGGTGAGTGTTTCTTGCTTCGTTGATTTCGCAATCTCCATCTCCACAAGCGTAAATTCCCGTCGTTCCAACGGTATTTTTATTATGACACTTTATTGTGCATTTATTAATTGTTTTAACCCTTCTGTTAAAATGTTTTTAGCGGCGTTTATATCTCTATCGTGCTTCGTTCCACATTCAGGGCAAATCCATTCTCTAACAGATAGGTTTTTAACTTCTGGATTTATATATCCGCAACAATTACAAGTTTGACTACTTGGAACGTATCGATCAATTTTAATATATTGTCTATTGTTCCAATCTGCTTTATACTGCAATTGTCGCGTTAGCTCATACCAGCCGCAATCCTGAATTTGTTTCGCAAGATTATGTTCTTCTATCATTTTACTTATGCTTAAATCTTCACTAACTATTACTTGGTTTTCGCTAATAAGTTTGTGAGTGATTTTATGCAAGCAATCTAATCTGATATTATGAATTTTCTCATGCAATCTTGCAACTTTAATTCTTTGTTTATTACGGTTATTTGAGCCTTCGACCTTTCGAGATAACTCTCTCTGTTGTTTTATAAGTTTATTTTCATATTTTTTAAAAGTATGAATATTTTCAAATTTATCTCCATTTGAAGTAATAAGTAAATCCTTTATACCTAAATCAATTCCAACCTTACTATCAACTTTTGAGGGCATTTGGTTATAATTTCCATCAACCAATATCGAAACAAAATATTTACCACTTGGTTCCTGTAAAACATTTGCTGATTTAATTTTACCAACAAATTCTCGATGTAATCTTGCCTTTACCCATTTGAGTTTCGGTAATTTAATTTTATTTTTCTCAAACAAAATCTCTATATTGTTATTTGTAAAATCTGTTTTGTAAGATTTGCGATTATCTCGCTTGCTCTTAAATTTAGGATAACCGCTATGTAATACAAAGAAGTTCTGATAAGCGGCGTCCATATTCCAAACAGAATTAGTTAAGGCAAATTTATCTACTTCTTTTAACCATTCAAATTCTTTTTTAAGAACTTGGGTTACATATTTACTACAAGAAAATTTGTTCATACTTTTATTTTCGTTTTCATATAATTTCTTTCTGTAATCCAAAGTTTGATTATACACAAATCTACAACATCCAAATGTTTTCTGTAACAGTATTTCTTGTTGTTTATTTGGATACAATCTATATTTATACGCCTTCAACACAACTTATCACCTCCTTATATTCATCTTATTGATTCTTCAATCCAGCCTCCAAAGGGATTTGGGTTGCGAGCCGTTTTACTCAAGCCCACGGAGGCTCAAAACGAACGATTGCTTCATTTCTTTGCCTGTCGGGCTGTTTTCTGCCGATATATAAGCCATAACAACGAGGTCTTTGCGAGCATAAACTTTCAGCCTGCGAAGCGTGAGCGTTCCCTTGAAATCTTCATCTTCTTTGGGTTCGACCACTTCGACGTATTTCTCAAAATCAGCCATATCGACAACGTAGAAATCTTCGCCGTCTTTCGTGATAAGGAACGCATAACCCGCATAAGTATTCGGGTCGTAAACTGCAAACGGAACGAGTGTGCCAAGCGTTATGCTGATATTAACAGGCGCTTCGACAAGCGCGTCGCCTTTGAACAAGCCAACTTTGAACGTAACGGGTTCGCTGTATAATTCGGTCGGCATCGGAACAGGTTCGTAGAATCTGAACGTATAACCCTCGCTCGTATCAGGCGGCGTGACCGTAATCTGATCTTCGGGCTTGTTATACGCGAGATAAACGTGCTCTTTGCCATAAACCTCTTTGTCGAACATATCCTGCTCGCTCTTTTGGTCGATGGT
>DLSG01000094.1 GCA_002501285.1 Christensenella sp. UBA7868
GTGGTTTTCTGTAACAAAAAAGAGTGATTAAGCATCACTCCTTTTTTATTGTCAAAGCATTAAACGATTAGTTTAAAAACTTCTAAATTTTTAATTTAAACTTTATCATTTTTGTTTAGTTTTTTATCTTTTCTTTTTTTAATCTGTTTCATAACTAATTTCCCGATTTCAACAAATGGGATTATTGAAATAGATGCCACTATCACCACAATCCATTGAACAAGATTTAAACTTGCAATATTAAAAATTTCGTGAAAAACAGGTAATGTGAAAACAAGTGTATTTAAAATTAGTGTTGCAACAAAACAAATGTTGAAAACTTTATTTTTGAAAATGTTAATTTTAAAAATACTTTTTTCGCTTTTACAATTTATTGAATGAATTAGTTGCATTAAACTTATAACAATAAACACCATTGTAGAAGCAACTTCGTTTGTTGTTGTTTTTATTCCCCACACAAATATTCCAATAACTATTAATGACTGAATTAGTGATTGATAAATTATATTTATTCCAACCCCACCCGAAAAAATTGTATCCGTACTTTTTCTCGGTTTTTTTGTCATAACATCACTTTCCGCTTTTTCAACGCCCAAACTGAATGCTGGCAAACTGTCTGTAACAAGATTTATAAATAATAATTGCGCTGGAAACAAATAGTTATAATTTGGAAATAAAACAATTGCTAAAAACATTGTTAAAACTTCTACAATATTTGTACTTAACAAAAATTGAATTGTTTTTTGAATGTTTGCATAAACCTTACGGCCTTCTTCCACAGCAACTACGATGCTGGCAAAGTTGTCGTCAGTTACAATCATGTCGGCAACAGATTTTGTTACATCTGTTCCTGTAATTCCCATGCCAACGCCTATATCGGCTATTTTTAAACTTGGTGCATCATTAACGCCATCACCCGTCATCGCAACGATTTTTCCTTGTTTTTTAAACGCTTTTACTATTCTAACTTTATGCTCTGGACTAACCCTTGCAAAAACTCTAAAATTATCAAGTTGCTCCAAAAATTTTTCTTCACTTAATTTGTCAAGCATTTCTCCTGTTAAAACTTGTTTCTTGTTTGTTGCAATGTTTAGTTCTTTTGCAATAGCATAAGCGGTGTTTTGAGAATCTCCTGTAATCATTATAGGAGTTAAGCCCGCATCATAACATTTTTTTATTGCCGATTTCACTTCTTTTCGTGGTGGATCTATCATTCCAGCAAAGCCAACGAAAATTAAATCACTTTCTAAATTAGAATAATTATTGTCAACACATTTATACGCAAACGACAAAACCCTTAAAGCTTCCGAGCCTAAACTTTGATTGATTTCGTTAAGTCTTTCTACTATACTGTCATTCAAAAGTTTTACTTCGCCGTCAAGAACAACATATTTACATTTTTCAATTAACTTATCGTAAGCCCCTTTTGTAAAACACACACCCATTCCGTCAACCAAATTTACTGTGCTCATTAGTTTTCGATTACTATCAAAAGCAAGTTCATAAATTCGTTTATATTTTTGGCTAGCACTTACATTTATATCGTTATTTAAAGCAAACTCTAAAAGTGCGGTTTCGGTTGGATCGCCAACCACTTTCCCGTCATCTAAAACATAACTATCATTACAAAGCACCATCGCTTTTGTAAGAAGATCTAATTCGTTGCACAATTTTTCTGGTTTAGAAAAAATTTTTTGATTGTAAGAAAATTTTACAACATTCATTTTATTTTGAGTTAAAGTTCCAGTTTTATCCGTACAAATAACCTGACAACTTCCAAGAGTTTCAACCGCTTTAAGCCTTTTTACAATTGCTCCTTTTTTTGCAAGATTTTGAAGCCCCATTGCCATAATTATTGTGATAACTGCGGGCAAACTTTCGGGGATTGCCGCAACAGCAAGAGTAACAGACACTAAAAATGCATTTAAAATATTAATTGCATCGGCAAAGAAAATTTCAACAACAAAAATTACTACTGCAATTATCAAAACCGAAACAGTTATAATCTTTCCTACTTTTTTTATTGACTTTTCAAGTGGAGTTAAGTCTTTTGTGGTTTCTTTAAGCATTGAAGCAATCTTTCCAATCTCTGTGTCTAACCCAATGCTTGTTACAACGCCTTTACCTCTGCCGTACGACACAACAGTTGATGAATACGCCATATTTTTTCTATCCGCTAGTGGCGTTGTTTCTTTCAAAATTAATGTAGCGTCTTTATTGACTGTTAGTGATTCCCCTGTAAGAGTGCTTTCATCACACTTTAAATTGTATGTTTCAATAAGTCGCAAATCGGCTGGAACTATATCGCCCGCTTCTAAAACAACTATATCACCTATTGTTAAATCGCTGGTTTTTATTTTTTTTAATTTTCCATTCCTTAAAACCTTACAATTTGGTTCGGTGGACTTTTTTAAATTTTCTAACGCATCTTCCGCTTTGCTTTCTTGAATTACTCCTATTATTGCATTCAATATAACAATAAAGAATATAACTCCGCCTTCAAATAAATCGGAATAATTTTTATGTATTAAGGCTATAACCGTTGAAATAATTGCTGCTATCAATAAGATTATTACCATAATATCAGAAAATTGCAATAAAAACTTTACAAACAAACTTTGCTTTTTTGTTTGGGGCAAGGCATTATGTCCGTATTTTGATAGTCTTAAATCCGCTTCGTTTTTTTTAAGACCTACGGGAGTTGTTTCAAGTTCTGTAAGCGTTTGGTCAACGCTTTTATTAAAATAGCTCATAGTTCTCCTATATGTATAAATATATATTATACAAACTTTTAAAAAAAACCTAATTTTTTTAGGTTTTTTGTTTATTTTTTGTTATTTTTTTAATTTATCTTTATCTATTAATTAATTTATAATTTTTATTTGATTAAAAACTAAAATAAATAATAAACAATATATTTAAAAATATATACTATAAATCTATTCGTGCCTTTGGACTTAAAGTTAAATCAGAAATAAGTTCTCCTTTTACGAAATTAAAATAACCACAAGAAGCAATCATTGCCGCATTGTCGGTGCATAACGAAATTTTTGGGAAAAATACATTTAGTCCGTTTTCTTCACCGGCCCGTTTTAAATTTTCTCTTAAATATTCGTTTGCTGAAACCCCGCCTGCAATAACTATATTTGAATACTCTTCGCCACACATTTTGCTTGCTCTAATTGTTTTTTCAATCAATTCGTCAAAAGCCTGTTTTTGAAAAGAAGCACAAAGGTCACATTCATTTATTTCTTCACCTTTTTGAGTTTTTGTGTGAATATAATTAATTACTGCGGTTTTTAAACCTGAATAACTAAAATTATAACTATGATTTAATTCTCGATTTTCTTTAACAAATGTTATGTTGGCAGTACCTTGCTTTGCAAGTTTTTCAATTTTGGGCCCGCCTGGATACTCCAAATTTAAAACTCTTGCCACTTTATCAAAGCATTCGCCCACCGCATCATCAAGAGTTGAACCAATAAGTTCGTAACTTGTATAATCTTTAACTTTTAAAATTTCTGTGTGTGCGCCACTTGTAAGCAGGCATAAAAATGGTGGCTTTAAATTTTCAAAACATAAGTAATTTGCACTAATATGTCCTTTTATATGGTCAACTTTAATTAAAGGCTTGTTTAAACTGAACGCTAATGCTTTTGCAAAATTTACTCCAACCATCAATGCCCCAATTAACCCAGCCCCATAAGTTACCGCAATTATATCAATATCATTTAAAGTCATTGAGGCTTGTTTTAAACACATATCCAAACAATTGTTTATTTGCATAATATGATTTCTACTTGCAATTTCAGGAACAACTCCACCAAAGCGTTTGTGTATATCTATTTGAGTTGCCACAATGTTTGAAATTATCTTTCTACCATTTTTTACAATTGCAACACCAGTTTCATCACAAGAACTTTCAATTCCTAAAACATAAATATCTTTTTTTTGTTTCAATTTTTCCAAATTTTCTTTTGCTTGTTCTATATAACTCATGGTTTTATTATATCACTAATTTAAAAAAAAGTAATAAAATAAACCAAAATTTAAAAAAACAGGTTGCTAAAATTAAAGAATTATTATATACTATTTTTATAAAGGAAATTTTTATTATGAATTTAGATGACAAAATTATTATTGATGATGATGTTGAAGTAAAATATCAACAACAACCTTCTAATGAAGAACAACAAAATAATAACAATAATGATAATTATAGAAATGTTTATACAAACAATAATATTAATAAAGTAAATTATTTTAGCCTTGCATTTTCAAAGAAATATATTGCACTAACATTCTCTACAATTTCTATTTTACTTGTTTTGTTTATGAAATTTATTGGTCTTTGTGGGGTTAGAAGCCCAGCCTTCTTTGGAATTTGGTTTTTGTTATCCGCTTCTTTTGCTGGTGTAGCACTCGTTTTAAATATAATAAATTTTGCAAAAAACAAAAAAATAGATTTTAATGTATCTTCTATAATTTCTTTTTTAGCAATTTTAGCACTACTTTTAGTTTAAAATTGTTATATAAAAATTCTAATAAAAACAAATGAAAAATGAAAAAATTTTTTAGTAAAATTAAAGAAAAATTAAAACAAATTTTATTCCCATCTGATTTTCACTGCTTTTGTTGTGGCAGTGAAATTTTTAATAATAACAAATTTTGTTTGTGCGACAAATGCTTTAACGAATTAGTGTTTTTAGATTTAGAAACAACTTGCAACAAATGTGGAACAAAAATAACTGGCACAGGAAATTTGTGTGAAAATTGTAGCAATAACCTTTTTAAAAGTTTCACGCTTTCAAGAAGTGTTTTTGAATATAGCGGTCAAATGATAAATGTTATTCACAAACTTAAATTTGATAACAAACAATATCTGGCTAAAAATTTAAGTTTGCTTATGCGAAATTACTTTGATAATCACCCAGAACTTCAAGACATCGACGTAATCATTCCCATTCCTATCCATGAGAAAAGATTAAAAATGCGTGGATACAATCAATCTGAACTTTTACTTGAAAGTTTTATTGACACTGGAAAAGTTTGTTTAGATTGCGTGGAAAGAAATGTTGAAACTGAAAGCCAACGAACTAAAAACGCAAAAGAAAGAATTGAAAATATGAAAAATTGTTTTTCAGTAAAAAACAAAAGTATTATTAAAAATAAAAAGATTTTAATTGTTGATGATGTTTTTACAACAGGTGCCACTTGCAACAGTTTAGCAAAAACATTACTTAAAGCTGGTGCAAAACAAGTTAAGTGTCTAACACTTGCAAGCACCACAAAAAAGCAAGATTAATTAAATAAAAAAATTTATTTGAAGCAAAAAGTTTGATTAAGTATTTTTTTGTTATATAATTTAACCATGAACGAAATTGAAAAATATTACAACAAATTTAATGAAGATAAAAGACTTAAATCTAGACATGGACAAGTCGAATTTTTTATAACAAAATTTTATTTAGAGAAATACTTAAAAAAGTATAATTTTAAATCAATATTAGATGTTGGTGCTGGAACAGGGGCATATTCTATTATGCTTGCAAACAAAGGCTTTGACGTAACTGCTGTTGAACTTGTTAAACACAATTTAAGAATTATTGAAGAAAAAACAAAAGATGTTAAATGCTTTTTAGGAAATGCAATAAATTTAAAAAAATTTAAAGACAATTCGTTTGATTGCGTTTTATTATTCGGCCCATTATATCATTTATTTAACACCGAAGATAAATTGAAAGCCTTATTAGAAGCAAAGCGCATTGTTAAACCAAATGGACTTATTTTTGTTTCATACGTTACTAACGACTACGCTATAATTACGCATGGTTTTGTAGACGGATTTATTAATGACGCAATAAAAAACAAAGAAATAACAAAAGATTTTAAAATAATTGATAATATTAAAAATTTATACTCTTTTATGACAATTGAGAATATAAACGATTTAAACAAAAAATCAAATTTAAAACGCCTTAAAATAATAGGCGTTGATGGAGCCACCGATTATATTAGACCAATTTTAAACAAAATGGACGAAAAAACTTTTAACATTTATTTAGAATATCAAAAGTCTATTTCCACAAGAAAAGATTTAATTGGTGCCAGTTCTCACCTGCTTGACATTTTAATAAAAAAATAAAAATAAGAATAAAACTATAAAACTATTAGCATTAGTTTTTGTTAAAAAAATCTAAAATTATTTGTAAAATCAAATTTAAACAATATTGACAAATATAAAAGAGTGTGTTATTATTTAATTATGATGAAAAAAGTATTAGATTTTATTAAAAGTAGAAAATTTTTAGATATTTTTAGTTATGTTTTTTGTGGCATATATTTTGTCTTTGCCTTATTTTTTGCAATCTCAACCGTGGTAGATAGCAAACAACTTGATGCCGAATTCAACGATTTGGTTGCAAGAGTAAATGCTGTAAACAAGCAAGTTGAAAATTCGAAATTTTTTGACAAAAAAGATAACACTGAAACAGTTTCAAAAGACCCTTTGTTTACCGACGGAAAAACTGCACTAATTACGGCTTATTCAAAACTTTATGACGCTAAAAGTTTCTATGCAAAAATTGATGGAACCTTATCTACAAGCGTTTATGGAATTGACGTTAGAATTAAAGCCGCCGCAACAGCCGTTAAATTTAACGAAAACAAAGTTTATAATGAACTTTTAATTAAATATCTTGATTCTTCAACACTTGGTTCTATGCTTGAAGATACAATGAGATATGGTACGCAAGCTTATAGAAATAATGGTCCTACAAAAACTAGAATGACTTATGATGTTAGCCACAGCGGAAGTTCTCTTGTTGCAACAGGTTATGGTGCCGCTTCAACTCCAAGTGAAGAAGTTTATATGATTGCGGATAACTTATTAAAAATTAATGAAGATACAATCACTAATGTTTCTTACTTTAAAATTAAAGAAAAAAATGGTGTTCCTCAATATTATTATGTAAGAGCAAGTTTAAACCCAGAAACTGCCGCTGAAAACTTTGCAAAAGCAACAAAATTCAGAACAAAAGATTTCTACTTTGGCGTTCCAAGATACACTTCTATAACAGTTACCGCTTGTATCGATGCTTATGGAAATTTGGTTGGATTTTCAAGTTCGGACGTATCAAATGTTGATGTTTCAGGTGCTGCTTCTCTAACTGCTCCTTGTAAATACTCATTGACTTATGTTATAACTGGTGTAAACCAAGATATAAACTTTGAAGTTGAAGGTTTTTAAATGATAAAATTAATAGTTAAAAAGCAAGAAAATATCTTAAAATATTTAACCGAATATGAAGGGCTTGGATTTAATAAAATTCAAGCCTTATTTCGTAAAAAAGATGTTAAAGTAAATAATAAAAAAGCAGACTCTAAACAAAATGTAAATGTTAATGACGAAATTTCACTTTTTGCAAATTCGGAATATTTTTTTAATATTCCTAAAATTTTTGAAGATGAAAATATTATCATTTTAGACAAGCCAAAAAAACTTGAAGTTGTAAGTGAAACAAAGAATATCAGTTTAATTAATTTAATAAATCCAAATTTTTACGCCGTTCATCGAATAGATTTTAACACCGAAGGACTTGTTGTCCTTGCCAAAAACTTACAAGCAAAAGAAGTGTTAGACTACGCTTTTGCTCATTCTTTAATTGAAAAACATTATATTACTATTTGCAAAAATTATCCTAAAAATAAAAGTGAAACTTTTTCCGACTTTTTAATTAAAAAAGACGGCTTTGTTGAAATTTACAATAAAAAAATTGCTGGCTGTAAAACAGTTATAACTCAAATTAATGAAATTGATAAAAAAAGTGGTTATAGTTTGATTGATGTAAATCTTCTAACAGGAAGGACTCATCAAATTAGAGCCCACCTTGCATTTCATAATCTTCCCGTTATTGGCGATGATAAGTATGGAGATTATAAAACAAATAAAAAACTAAATTTAAAAAATCAAGTTTTAAAATGTTATCAAATTAAATTTTCTAACCTTCCAGACCCTTTAAATTATTTATCAAATAAAATCTTTAAAACAGACTATAACAATATTCTAAAAATTTTCGAAACGCTTTAAGCGTTTTTTTATTTAAATTTTCTAAAACAAACAAACAAACAAACAAACAAACAAACAAACTACTTACTTACTTACTTACTTACAAGAGCAAATAAAAATTAATATGAATTAATATCAAAAATAAAGGATTTAACTATTTTAATCGAAAATTAAAAAATTTTTAATTTTTGTAGAATTTTGACTAAAACTGTTTAGTTTTGTTTATAAATGTATGGTTTTGTTTAATAGTGATTAAAATTGTGTAAATTTGTTTTAATTTGTTTATAATTGTATATTTCTATTTCAAAATTTTTATATTTTTAAGTATTTGTCTATTTTTAAGTATTTGTCTATTTTTTTAAAGCAACAAACACTAAAAAATACATATAAACGAATTTAAAGCAAATACTAAAAACATGAAAAAATTCGTTTTTTGTTTAATGTTTTCTATTTTATGTTTATCAATTTTTGGAGGTTTTTGTTTAAAAGAAACAAGCCTTCCTCTTTCGGATTTCAATTTTTATAAATTTGAAGGAAACATTGAAAACTTTTTTACCCATCAAATAATAAATCGTCCAGATCTTGCTTTTAACAGCCAAAACAAATATCGTTATAATTTTTACCGAGATTGTGTAACTTACACTGAATTTGAAAGATTTTTAAATGAAATGCACAAAAACAATTATGTTTTGGTTGATATTTACGATTGTTATAAAACAATTGACGGAAAGGTTTATAAAAAAGATTTATACCTTCCTAAAAACAAAAAACCTTTTATATTAAGTTTTGATGATATGAGTTTTGACACCCGCAATAAAGGAATGAGTGACAAATTAATTCTTGACGATAATGGGAATGTTGCTACATTTACTAGCGGGAACTCTCAAAAAATAGAATATGATAAAGAAGCGATTCCTATATTAGAAAACTTTTTACTATCTCACCCAGATTTTAGTTTTAAAGGTGCTAGGGGTATAATTTGCCCAACTGGTTACAATGGAATTTTAGGTTATAGAATAAATTTTGACAACCCAAATCATAAAAATGAAATTGAAAAAGTTAAACCGCTTGTAAAAAAGCTTAAAGATCTTGGTTATCGATTTGCTAGCCATACTTTTAATCATATTCAAGTAGGAAATGTTAGCGCTAGCACTTTACAAGAGGACACTAAAAAATATGAAAACGAAATTTTGCCGATTATTGGAAAAACAAATATTTTAAGTTTTCCGTGTGGAAGTTTTACAACTAATGAAAATAAACTTAAAATTTTAAAAGACGCTGGATTTAATCTCTTTTTATGCGTAGGGACAAGCAAGCAAGAATGGTTCTTTGACGATTGTTTATTTTTAAAACGCCATGTTTTAGATGGCGGAACAATGCTTAAATATCGAAAACAACTTTTACCTATCATTGACACTACAAAAATTTATGATTACGCTCAACGAACTTAAATTATAATTTAAAGTTTCTAAAATATTAAAATAAATTTTATAAAAAATTATGTTATTTTAAGTTAATTCTATTCACAAAAAAAACCGCTATTGCGGTTTTTTATATTTTATTAATAAAATTTAGTTATACTATTTTTCAAGTGTTTCATCATCTTTTTTAGTTGTATCATCTATTTTTTGTTTTGCTCTTTCTTTAACAACTTTTATTGTTACATCGTCAAGAGAATTGAAAATTACTCTTAAATTTGTTGCGTCATTTTTTCTGATAAAGTCGGCAAGTTTTTCGTTGATTGTGCTACTTGCTCTTGCTTGAATTTCTCTCACACCAAATGTAGTATTAATTTTACTTGCAAGTTCATCAACAAAATTATCTGAAAATTTAATTTTAATTTTATAGCCTCTTATTGTTTTAATACGCTTTACAGCACGACCTAATGCCATAATAGTTAGTTGTCTGCGTTCTTCGTTATTAAATGTACCAAATTCTACAACAAAACCGAAACGACCTAATTGTTCTTTTTTCATACCTGTTGTTTCAGTTTTTGCAAGTTGATCTTTAACATCTGGTCCTTCACTAGCAAATCCAAGTTTATGTGTTGTGTTCGCACTGAAATTTGTAGTTGCAATTATAATAAAGTTACTTACAGAATATGGTCTGTTATGAGCATCTAAAACTTCGCCTTCATCTAGTATTCTCATAAAGAAATTTAAACAAGATTCGTGTGCTTTATCAATTTCTTCAAAACACAAAACCCCACCAGTTTCTGCATTTTCTCTTACATATTTCAAAAATTCTGGTTCTTCATTACTTCCAACATATCCAGCAGGTGAACCAATTAAACTTGAAAGCATAAATCTATCATGGAAGTTTGCAAAATCTACAAAGAAAGGTTTTTTGTGGAAAAGGTTTTCAGCAATTTGTTTTGCCATTTCAGTTTTTCCAACCCCAGTAGGGCCAGTAAACACCATAGAAGTAATTGGCTTATTTTCTTGTCTTTCACACAAAAGTGATAATAACAAATGGTTATTAACCGCTCTTACAACTTCTTTTTGCCCAATTATTTTTTTCTCAATTTCGCTTAAACCTTTTTTAATTTCAGCGACATTAAGTGTGGCTTTTTTAGTTAACATATCTTCTTCAAGTTGGTCAAATTGAGAAACAATCGTATTATTTTCAAAGCGTTTATCTTTTAATGCTTTAACAATTTTTTCATCATCTTTTGAAGTAACAACATGGTCGCCATCAGCATAAACACTTTTGTTTACTAAATGACCATCTTTATCATAATTAAGCATTAAGCCATGTTTTAAACCATGTTTATAAAATCCAATTGTAAAACTTCCGTCTGGATTTGTAAATTTACCTTTACCATGTTGATAAGTGTATAACATATCACCAATATATGTAGAACTATCTCTAAAAGATATTTCAGCATAATTGTGAGATAAAAAGTTTATAAACATTACAGGATTAAAAGATTTTGTTTCTTCATCATATTCAGATAGTACACAAGTACCAAACAATTTACCTTTTACAAAGTTAGACGCAAATGTTTCAACTTCATCATGATTGTTTTTAGTTGTTACAATACATTCTCCAACTGGCAAACTTTTTTCTGTTACAAAACCTTCAAATGAAAGAATTTCATCTCCAAAATTATATTTTAATACTTTATAAAGTTTTGTGTTTTTTGATTTTTCATCTTTAAATTCTAATTTTAATTTTTCCATACTAAAATTTTAACAAACATTGTTTATTTTGTCAATACCCTTATTTAAACAATTTCAAAGTTTTTGAATGTCAATTTTTATTACGAAATAATTCAATTTAAAAATTTTTAAATATTTTACTTTCAATTAGACATTAAATTAAGACAAAATTCAATAAAAAATAGTATATTTTTAAAAATTTTGGTGGTGAGATTAAAATTTTTGCAAATTTTATTGACAATATTAAAAAATAATGATAACATAATAAGGTCAATGTGCGAGTGTAGTTCAATGGTAGAATTNNCGTGGGTTCGATTCCCATCACTCGCTCCAAAGCCCTTTGGGCTTTTTTTATTTAAAAATTGATTTTGAGGGTTTTATTATGAACATGATTTTTTGTGTAGATAAAAATTTTGGAATTGGTTTTAACAATCAAATGCTTTTCAATCTTAAAACTGATTTAAGTTATTTTAAAAATAAAACTATAAATAAAGCTGTTGTTATGGGTTACAACACTCTTATATCTTTACCAGGTTCAAAACCTCTTAAAAATCGTATTAACATCGTTCTTACATCTAAAAAAATAAAAATAGAAAATGCTA
>DLSG01000038.1:0-3688 GCA_002501285.1 Christensenella sp. UBA7868
AATCGTTGATTGCAAAAGTAGATGGTCAAATTAGGAGATAAGATGACCACTAAAAAAATTCGTGTATTTGAAACCTTCTCAGGAATTGGCTCACAAAATATGGCATTGCGAAATATTGGATTAGATTATGAGATTATTGCGACATCAGAAATTGACCCTTTGGCTATAAAGGCATACAGCAATATTCACTGCAAGGACTATAAAACAAATAATCAAACAATACCAATTGTAGAAATGAAAAATTATCTTGTTGATATAAATATATTCAGTCAAGATAAAATAGATAAAATTTCTAATGATGAAATTGTTAAAATTTATAATGCATGCATTGCAAGTAAAAATCTGGGCGACATTTCAAAAATTGATATAAACAAGATTCCAGAACATGATTTATTAACATATTCATTTCCTTGTCAAGATATATCTTCAATTGGAAAACTTAAAGGTTTTGATGAAAATAGTGGAACACGTAGTTCTCTTTTGTGGGATTGTGGGAAAATAATAAAAGAAAAAAGACCTAAATTTCTTTTAATGGAAAATGTAAAAAACATTGTAACTAAAAACAATTTGGATAACTTTAAAAAATGGTGTAATTATTTAGAGAACTTAGGATATAAAAATTTTTGGAAATTGTTAGATAGTCAAAATTTTGGTGTCTCACAGAGAAGAATTCGATGTTTTATGGTGTCTATCTTAAATTGCGACTTTGATTATCACATACCAGAAAAAAATGATAAAAACTGCTCTCTTTACGATGTTTATGATAATGCTGTTGCAATAGATAAACCATGTAATTACTCAGAGCTATTATCACAAATAAATGAAGATGAAATTAAATATCTTGATGATAGAGACTGGAAAATGAATGGCATTTTAGTTGGAAATGTATCCTCAACTCAAAGAGCTGGAAGATGTGGAATTAAATTTGTTACAAGAAAAAACAATAAATTATTTATGAGAAATATTACTCCTCTAGAATCTTGGAGACTGATGGGATATTCAGATTCCGACTATTACAAAATGCAAGCAAACAATGAATTTACAAGTGGGAATGTTTATCATTTTTGTGGCAATGCAATTGTTGTCAACGTCTTAGAAGAAATATTTAAATCAATGTTTTTACAAGGTAAGCATAAAGTCATTAATGGATTGTCATTGTTTTCTAATGTTGGAATCGCAGAAACTTATCTATCAGATATAGGAATTAATATTAAAGTTGCAAATGAATTAATTGAAGAAAGAGCAAATTTTTATAAACACCTATATCCTGATTGCAATATGATATGTGGGGATATATACGAAAAATTTGATGAAATTTTAAAAAGTGCAAGAGAAAATGATTGTCAATTTTTAATAGCCACACCACCTTGTCAAGGAATGAGTGTTGCTGGGAAAAGAGATTATTCTGACACTCGTAATCTCTTAATTTTTCAAGTATTTAAAATGATTGATGAATTATCTCCTCAATATGTTTTAATTGAAAATGTTCCACAATTATTAAATTACAAAATGAAATATGATGGCAAAATTATAACCATTAATGAATTTATTAATTTAAAATATTCTCATATTTATAATATAAACAAAAACAAAACAGTGCTTGCTGAAGATTATTCCGTTCCACAACATAGGAAAAGAGCAATTATTCTTATGTCTAAAAATTCAAAATGGGAATATCCTACAAAAGATAAAAAAAGAGTAACTGTAAGAGAAGCAATCGGGAGTTTCCCGTCGCTTGACCCTTGTTTAAGAGAAACTGAGTTCATGGTAAACTTCCCTAATTTTGAAAATAAGTTAATAGAAGCTAAAAAATTTAACAAATGGCATTTTCCACCTACTCATACTTGGCGACATGTAGAAATTATGATGCATACACCTACAGGACATTCTGCATTTGAAAATAAAATTTATTATCCTAAAAAAGCAAATGGCGAAAAAGTATCAGGATATGATACAACATATAAAAGAATGAAATGGGACGAACCGGCACCTACAATAACTATGGCAAATGGAAGTATTTCTTCTCAATGTAATGTTCACCCCGGCAGGTGTTTGCCAGATGGAACTTATTCAGATGCTAGAGTTTTAACGATATGTGAACTCTTAAAATTATTTACTCTTCCACTGGATTGGGATATTCCAAAATGGGCGAATGAAAACCTGATTAGAAAAGTAATTGGCGAAGGTGTTCCACCTTTACTTATAAAAAAAATAGTGGAAAATAGGGGGTAAAATTATGTGGTTATTTCCTCAACACTCATGCGATATTAATCAATTCTTTGCAACTCTGAAAATATTTGAAGATATGAATGGTAAAATTAAAGACTTTTCACTACAACAAAATCTTTTAAGATTGTTAAAAAATAAAAATCTATATAATCCACAAACTGTATTAAATAATGTTTTTGACCAATCTACTGCAAATCATAAAATAGATGAAGTTAGATTTTATGGTGGAATATATGAAACTACAAATCATAAATTACATTTAAGCACTTATGGAGAATTGCTGTTAAAATACCAAGATGATTTAATTAAAAGAAATAAAATTTTTATTGCGATGCTATTTAACTTGCAATTTCCTCACCCAAATAAAAATGTAAGAGATATAAATGTATATCCAATTAGAATACTATTTGAATATTTACTTGACAATAACCTAGATTTTAAATTAACAAATATCGAAATAGCTTATATTCTTTACAAATTGTCAACTTTTGACAAATCAAAATATAAAGAAATTTATAATGAAATAAATAGTTTTCGTCAATTATCCGATGAAAACAAACTTGCTGAACTTTCTAAATCTTCTTCTTGGTTCATAATTAATTATGTGAATTGTAATTATTTATTTAACATCTTGGAAAATTTAGGTATAGTTATTTGTCAAAAAAAACAATTTGGTGTTTTAAAATCACCTAAAAGAGTAAAACCAACAAACATAATGGAAAGAACATACTTAATACATAAGGATTACATTCAATTTATTAAAATGTGCCTTAATGAAATGCCCCCATTTGACAATGTGAAAGAAATTATTGGATTAAAAGATGATTGGATTAGAGATGTCTATAATTATGTAAATCCTATTTTGTTTAAAGAAATTAAAGAAAATGATGAAAAGTATACAGAATTCTTACAAATACCAGAAATGCTAAAACAATGTTCAGCAAATAGTCATGAATGGAGTAAATTTGAAAAGTTTATTACAAAAACATTTAATTTATTTGATGATGTTGATGCTGAAGATATTAGTGGACCGGGAGAACCAGACACATTGGCATATTTTGAATTGGAAAATTTAAGATTTGTTGCAGATGCTAAATCAACTAATAAAAAACTAGGACAAATTAACGATGGAAGATTAAGAATTCATAGAGATAAATATCATGCAAAATATACAATCATAGTTACACCAAGTTATAGACCAAGTGCAGTACTAGATATTAAAAATACAAATACTTGCATAATAACTTCCTATTGCCTAGCAGATTTAGTATCAAAATATATATTTTATTTCTTTAAGCATAAGCAAGCTTGTAGCTATCAGATATTTAATGAAATTATTACTGATAATTTAGGAACTGATGTCAGTGAAAAAATTTATGCAGTAATAGATAATGCTTTTGGAATTTCATGCTAAATCAAAAAGACCACCTATTCTAACGATAGATGGTCTTTTTTACTG
>DLSG01000038.1:3714-4238 GCA_002501285.1 Christensenella sp. UBA7868
TTTTAGCCATTTTACTATAAATTTGCGATTTTTTATTTGATTTCCTTTATCTTTTGATTACACCTATCGTTAGAATTGATGTTTAGTAATGTTTGAAATTTAGCCGTCAATTATTTGCTCTTTTTTACTTATAAGGAGCAAATATTGAACGAATTTAAAGATGATAAAGTTGTGGCTTTTGCTGGTCATAGATATGAATGGCATTGCATTGGCGTAGAAAACAAATTGCCCGAAGTTCTAGAAGATTTAATCAATAAAGGATACACAATCTTTTATGACGGACACTATGGTGCTTTTGATGAGAAATGTGCACACGCAGTCTTACAATTAAAACATAAATATCCACACATCAAACTAATTCGTATTTTAACATATTATCATCACGACAAAGAAAAATATGATTTGCCATCATGCTATGATGGTTCTATACTTCCAGAAATAGAAGAATTACATTACAAACAAAAAATCACAAAAAGAAACGAGTGGATAATAGACCACTGCGACATTCTCGTTTGCCACATAGC
>DLSG01000038.1:4270-8058 GCA_002501285.1 Christensenella sp. UBA7868
AATAATTTACATCTAACAAAAAATGAAGACTTTAATTAGTCTTCATTTTCTGTTATTCCTATAATACTAAATAATTTGCCATCCATTTTTATTATGTTTTTATTTCTCTTATATTGGAATTCATTAATTGTTGCAATTATAATTTGGTGTTCATTAAATTCTTCTTCTAATAAATCAATCATTGCTTGAACTGTTTCTTTTTCAACCTCTCTACCACTTGGAGAATCTATAATTATTGGAAATTTGATTTTTGTTTTTAAGGACAATGCTTTTATATATGCTAGTTTAAATATAAAAACCAGTTTATGTAAAATAGCACCAGAGTATCCTTTAAGTTCGTTTGTAAAAATAAAGTTTTCTTTTTCCTCTATATAAGAGAGCATGTCCAATTTCTTAGCATATTTAAAAATGGTTTCATATAAAAATTTTACCCATTCGTTATTAACTTTAGTATTTTCTTTAATTAATTCATTCAATTCTTTTCTTCTTTTATTAAGTCTTTTTAGAACATTTTCAATGTTTGTGGCATTTAAAGGTATTTTTGCGATATATTCATTGAACTCATCTAAAATTGATTTAACAGAAATCAAAGTATTATTTTTATTACTTTCTTGTAATAATTCTGCTTCTTGATTTAGGATATCTCTATATTGCAATTTCAGAGTTCTTAATTCTGCCTCTGCTAATTGGGCAATGTCCATTAATCCATCAATATTTTCTTTGGAAACTTTTATTTTATTATCATCTCCAATATTTATATACAAATTCATTCTTTCTATAAATTGTATAAATCTATTATTATCGTTAACGGAATCTTCTAATTGATTTATTTTCTCTTTTAACCTGTTTTTCTCATGATTTAATATTTGTTTTCTTTTTTCTAACGTTTCATCATAAGTTTCATAGGTTAGTTGATTATCTGCTATATTTAATTGTTTCTGATATTCAGAAATATCCCACATTTGTTTGTATTTATTGATTTCGCTATTAACTTTTGCTAATTCTAACTTTTCTTTTATATTATTTTTGTCATTTAGACCTCTTAAAAAATCTTCAATATAAAATCTTATATCTCCAATAACAACACCTCTATTCAGCAAGGTCCAACCTTTCTCTTGGTCTATATAAAAACAACCTAATAAATTTTTAAGTAATTCAATGTTGTCTATTTCAAAGATTTCTGACAATACGGAATTTGTTTCTGCCGGCAAAACAAATTCTACATTATTTACTTTAATGAAAGATTTATTTCTTACAATATTTTTAATATTGCCATTAACTTCAATCTCTAATAAAAATTGATAGTTTGAGAATTTTACTTTTTGAGTGTTTGGAATTGAAAAACCTAAAGAATATAATAATGAACGTAAAAAAGTTGTTTTACCTGTTGAGTTTTTTTCACTATAAACAATATTATAATCATTAATGAAAGTAATAGTTTTTTCTTTATCAATAAAATTATTTAATTCAAATTTTTTAATTATCATAAATTTACAGCCCTTTTTATATTAGTAATTGNNTTCGATCTTTTTTCTTTAATATGGTTAATAAAAACATTTTGATAAAAGATTCTTCCATATTCTCGTCAAAGTTCATTGTTGAAAACATTGGTTTATAATTTATCCAATTGCTTTTTATAAAATCATAAATATTGATATTTCGATTTGCATCACGTGTAGATTGATAATCACCGGCTATTTTCAATGTTATTTCACATTTTTTAAAGCTTGAATTAATATAGTCAATATATTTACTAGTTGTTTCATCATATAAATCGTTATCACAAACTTTATTATAAGATTCTTCGCTTTCTGTTTGTTCAAGAAAAACTTGAAGTAATGGATAAATAATATCTGCTTTGTCCATTTTAATATTTTTCTTTGATGCATTACAAATTAAATCGGCGATCCAAATTTTCATTATTTTATTTGCATAACCCATATCAACATTTGCTTCACCTAAGACATTTTTTATTCTTTCTGTTATAGTTGCAAACCTTTGATCATCGTCATTTCCATCAAATTTGATGTTTATTATTTCAAAATTATCAAAAGAGAAATTATCGTTTGCTTTCTCTTTTATTATTTGTTTTTCATTATCCAAGATCATATTAAATGCATGTTTTCCATAAAAGTAATGTGGATTATTGTTTTTTGTTAAAGGATCTGGATAGTTGTTTATATATACAAGTCGAGTTTTTCCATCATCAGCTTTACCTAAAGTTTTTAAAGATTTTGATAAATTTGCAATTATATTTGTTTTATCATTAGGGTCTGTGACAGATTTTGCTTGAGCATATAACTTGGACCCATCGGCATAAGTTATTTCAATATCTTCATTTTTTGATTCCATTTCTATATGTGTAAAATCTTTTACTTTTTCAAGCATTAGATAAATTCCTGCACCAACTTGAAATACCCAGCCATATGCAGATGCTGTGGCTTGGCTACTACGATTTCTATTACCCATAAAACCTCCCAATATTAATCTTTTCTTGTGTAGAATGCTGATTTGCGTTCACCATGTTTTTCAATTAGATTTTGGTCTAATAATTCTTTTAAGCATCTTTCAATTGTTGTTTCTGATAGTGTAGGACACAATACAACAACATCTGCTTTTGTAAACTTTCCAATTTTTGTTTTGATGATGTTTTGAACTTGAGCAATAGCTTTTGATTTCTTTTCAACTAATATATTTGCTCTTGTTTCAAAATCTCTATATGCTTTCAAGATTACTGACAACATATATTTTATAAATTCAGTTGGATTGTTAGAATTGTCTAACCAGTTTGTAGAACTTAATTGCAACGCATCATAATATCTACCTTTGGTTTCTTCAATAATCTTTTCTATAGAGATATACTTTCCAACATTATATTCTTGTTTATATAAAAGAAGTAAAGTTAAAAGTCTGCTCATTCTTCCGTTTCCATCATTAAATGGGTGAATACATAAGAAGTCTAAAATAAAGATAGGGATTAAAATCAATGGGTCTACGTCATCTTTGCTAATTGCAATATTAAATTCTTCACAAAGTCTATCAATAGCATCTGGCGTTTCGTATGGCTCTAATGGTTGGAAACGGACAAAAGAAGAACCATCTGCTTTTGTTTCCGAAATGTAGTTTTGCACATTTTTAAATTTCCCACCAATAGATTTTTCAGAAAATTTATACAAATCTCCATGAAGTTGCAAAATATATGAACTTTTGATAGGTATATAATCATGATTTTCGTGGATGGTGTTTAAAACATCTCGGTAGCCAAGTATTTCTTTTTCATCTCGTGTTTTAGGCATCATTTTGTTTTCACAAATTTGTTTTATTCTTGTTGATGTTGTAACAATACCTTCAATTTTGTTAGAAGCTTCAGTACTTTGAATTTTTGCAATTTCAACAAGTTTATTAATTTTAGATTTATTTTGCAATTCTATGTTGGATAATTTACCTTTATATTCATGAATTTGCGAAATATATCCTAAAATCTCATTATCCCAAGTAACATCTTTGTATTTTGAGTAGTTAAAAATTCTCATTTAAATCTCCATTGCTTATTTTATTGCATCATTTTAACATATTTAATGCAATAAATCAACTTATTGTGCCAATTTTATTGCATCAATTTATAAATTTTGATGCAATAACATTTTTTTGCTATTGCAATTTGATATCTATCACTATATTATACTTTCAACTGTTGAGCAGCATTAATCGCAATATTTTCTCCAAATAATGCAGTAAAAGTGTATTTTATGGAGAAAATATGACTATGTAAAAAATCAATTCACATA
>DLSG01000104.1:0-7450 GCA_002501285.1 Christensenella sp. UBA7868
GTAAGTTTGTAAGTTTTTTTATTATATATACTGATATTACTGCATTTCAAAAACTTACCTAAAACTTACAAACTTACCTTAAAAAGGTTTTAATATATCATTTTTGCTATCTATTACATTTATTTTAAATAAATTTTGTTTTATGCCATTTACGGTTGTTTGAAATGTGTATTTACCTTGTGAGTTTTTTTCTAGTGCTCCTACTTCAAACAACTTGTTCTTAATTCCATCAAAATTGATTCCTTTTTCTTTCAAAAATTTTTTCAATATTTCACAATTTATATAAAAACATGTAATTTCTTCTCTTATTTTTTCGTATTTTCCCCACACTTCGCCAATTTGGCTTTCCTCAAATTTGTTTATGTTTAGATAAAAGAAATCATATATAGCATTTTTATATCTTTCTGCTTCATCTATATCTTTTGTAAAATAATCTTTTATTTCTTCTAACTTAAACTTATTATCATTAAATATTTTTTCAGAGACAACTNNTGCATTTATTTGTTTTTTTGATTCTGTTACATTCTTTAATTCCTCGCATAATTCGTTATATCTATCTTTTATCTTGTTTTTATCTATTAAGTTTATAAATTCCTTACCGGCATATCCATAGTTATTTAAAATATAATTTACAACCTTATTGCCCTCTTTAATTATGGTATTATCGTCATTTATCTCAAATACTCTATTTTTTACACCCTCTTTAGAATTTGAACCTGTTATAGGTTCTTCCCCGGAAGTAATTATTATATTGTCCCATTCTGTAACATTAGTTAAGCCGTTGNNCTGTCTACTGTTCCTCTGTCTTTGCCTTTTCCTTCAGTTAATTGATAAATCAACTGATCATAGTTTGAAAAAATATTTTTGGTTAATTGCAATTCGTCTGCTATTAGCGGCAAATTGCTCAAAAAATTCATCATCCTTTCTAAAGCAACTTTAGTATTATCTAATGAAGATAATAATTTACCTTTTGCAGGATTGCCCCATACACTTGCACACACCATTTGAGCTACTGTCTTACCATTTCCAGACTTACCCCATATATGGACTATAAAAGGGTTAATCTGTAATATACTTACTAATGAACTCGCAAAACTAGCTGCAATAACAAATCTTAATGTTTTACTATTTTTCCTTAATTCACGAACAAGCTTCTTCCATAAATCATAATCACCTTTAACAGTTACTGAATCGTATATATTTGAATAAGAAGTATCCCCATCGTAAATATATCTATCTGTATATGGCACAAAGTCTTCATCTACCCACCCTAAATGAGTTACTCCTTCTGATAAAGAAAACTGGTTAATTTCTAGCATATCAGACAAATAATTTACTAAATCTTTAGAATTATTTGAGTTTACATCAATTCCTCTGTTCGCCAATTTAACTATCGCCGTATTACTAGCTATTATAGATTTTTCTACGATAACTTTTTTCCATTTTTCATCTTTTAAAAAAGCGAGTTTAACTTTTTCGGTATCGGTATCTACATTTATCAATCTTTCTATTGGTAGTATTGGATGCGGGCAAGCAGAAATTTTTACATTTTCAAAATTGATGATTTTGTATTTATATACTCCACAATCGTCAACGATCCAGTCTCCGCACTTCAAGTTATCGATAGGAGGTCTAGTACAATTAACAGAATTGCTGCCATGTTGCTTCTTCATTTTTGTAAATTCATTTTGGTAAACTTTAAGCATTTTATTAAAGTTTCTTTTAATTTTGAGTTTTTCAGCTCTTTCTTCTAATTCTAATATTATCTTTGTTCTTTCAACTGCATTTTCATTAAAAAACACCATTTCAAATGTGTCTTCAGATAGCAGTTCTTCTTTGTTTAGTTCCTTTATGTTTGCCATATATTTGCCACCTCTTTATAAACCTCTGGCTCGTTCTCTAGTACTTCAAATAAATATTCAACTTTAACTTTTAATTTATATAGTTCTGATAAAACATCAAATGATTTAACAACTCGTATTGTGTTGTTAAGTTCTATATAAAAATCGCATAATTTACTGTATTCTGATTTCAAATATTCCTTTTCTTCATGTTTTTTCTTTTGCTCGTATTTATATTTTTCTATTTCATACTTGTTTAAACTTTGATTTAGATTTACACCACAACCACATATATCGTTTATAATCTTTGCTGCTTCTATTGCATTTATTTTTAACAATTCTGATACAAGCGTTATTACATCGCCGCCTTTTCCACAACCAAAACATTTAAATATTTGCTTTGAATTACTAATACTAAAACTAGCTGTTTTTTCTTTGTGAAAAGGGCAGCACGCCTTGTTTGCACTATTTAAATTTATATTTAAATATCTAGCTACTTCAACTATGTCTGCCCTTTCTTTTATTAACTTAATTTTGTTCATATATTAGAACGGAAGATCATTAACATCTTCTTCAGTTATAGTCCATGCATTATCTACTTTGGATGGCAAAAGTTTATCTGATGGGACTTCAAACTCTCCATTTTTAATTTTTTCCACGCTTCTAATAAATTGTAATTTAGTAGAAAATTTCAAACTTCCATCATTAGCTTCATATTGTTCTCTTCTAAATATTCCTCCAAACAATAATCCTTTTAATTTTGTTTCGTCCCATTCCCACTTGAATTTGGGATTAGATGCTTCTAATGATGTTATTAGTCCCTTTAGATATCCAGCTGCCTTGTCTCCTTCTAACATTTGTCTGTATACACCATTGGTTGGCCATTTTTTATCGATTCTAGTATCATTATCAAACTTTCTTTTATAAAAATCTTTATGTTCTCCTTCAGCTATGTCAAATACAATTGATAACATTTTCTTTCCTGTAGAACTAGTTTTCTCTTTCGTATCTAATATTTTACATATATACCCTCCTGCCTCTAAATTTTCATATTCTCCTGTTAAAATTTGTGCATCATCATATCCTTCTACTTTTTTCATAATTATTTATCCTCCTTATCAATCTTATCTAATTCATAATACTCTCTTATTTTTTCATCGACTAATTTTAAGTCGTTATCTATTTTTAACTCGAATAGTCCCATAGGACTCTTACATGTTGTATATCCATCACTTTGCGTTTCAAAATAATGCTCTTGTCCTTCTGTTTTGCAAAGTAGCACTATTGAAAATAATCCTTCTAATGTAAGCTGATTATCCAACATTTTGCCAGATGTCTTTGCTTTTATTTTACCTGTATCAGTTGTTTCTGTATGATGTAAAAAATATACTATTACATCATCTGGTGTATTTCTTATTATTTTATCTACCAATGTTCTGAAATTAAGAGCTACATCTGTAAATTTGTTATATCCAGTTTCTTTTGCTCTATCAAACATTTCAAAAGCCATCAGATACTGGCTATCATCTATTACATACTTCTTAAGTTTTGGTGAATTTAAGCTTTTTATTATATCTGCATAAGTTGCATTATTAACTTTTTTTAATTGCTTTTTAAATGGTAGTGGTTTCCCAGCGACATTAAATATTCCTACTTCATCTGTATCAAAATTTCTTAGACTACAGCTTTTGCCACTACCCGATTCTCCTAAAATTAAAACTGGTATTCCGCATTTTTTACCTCCTATTTAATTCTTAAATTAGTGCCTCGTGGCATTAACTTAGCAAATTCTAAATATTCTCCATCTTCTAACGCAATTCGCACTTCTTCTTTATTTAATTCTGGTTTTATAAATCTTTTTTCTATTTTTTCAAAATCTATTTTTTCTTTGTATTCGATAGGCTGTTTTCCACCATTTGCACATATATTAAAGCTAAACAGAGCAGTTTTAAATTTAGTTTTATTCGTTTCTTCCATTGCTGTTTTTAAGTTTTGTTTTAGCAAGTCTGATTTATTCTCTAGCATTTTTCTTCTTTTTGCTAGTCTGTCCTCTTCTTCTTTTATGCTTGCTATATCTGAATTTAAATTTTGAATTAACTTTGCATAATTGTCTGCTTTTTCTTCTATTTCTTCATCAATCAAACATAATAATATTTGTAATTGTGAATCGTCTAATTCTTCTTCATATAAATATTCTGCTATTTTTTTATAATTTTCTTTTAACGCATTAAAATCAAAATCTATAAATTTATCTATTAATAAAAGTTGATTTTGTCTGTCTAATATTTGATTATTATCGTTTTGTCCATGAACATCTACAAGCAATTTTCCCAGAGTTTTAATATAAGCAAGAGGCACACTTTCACCATTCAACTTAACTTCATTTTTTCCGTCTTGTGAAACTTTTCTTGAAATTATAATACAATTATCAAACTCTAAATCATTTTCTAAAAAAAACTGCTCAACTTTTTTGTTGTCATAAATATTAAAAGTGGCTTCTACTTTTAAAAATTCTTCTCCGCTTTTAATTAAAGTTTTGTCAGCTTTATGCCCCAAAATCAAGCCAATAGCATCTAAAAGTACGCTTTTGCCCGCACCAGTTTCACCACTTATGATATTTAATTTTTCATCAAATTCAATAGTTGCTTCTTTTGTTAACGCAACATTTTTTATCTTTAAAGTTTTTAACATCGTTTATATTATATCTATTTTTAAAAATAAAATCAACAAAAACAACATTTATCAACTTTTTTATTGGTTCAAAATTTACAAACTCTTATTTATAATTTTTTAATTAATATATTTATATTTTATCATTCAAAGCTTCTAATTAAACTAAAAAAATCAGCAAAAGCCGATTTTTATTTATTTGGTTATTTATTTGTTTATTTGTTTGATGACTTATTTTTTTAGTTCATTCCATTAATTTGTTAAATTTTTTTAGTTAAATTAAATTTTATTTTATAAATTTATCAAATTGAATAGCACTTGATTTTCTAAAATTATCAGATTTGATTAAATCGTTAATTTCCTTTTTAGTAAGCCAAAAAACCGCTTTTACTTCTTCTTTTTGAAGAGTAAAGTTATAGCCTAATAATTTGTCATCTTCAATTAAAAAAACTTCCATAACAGCATTTGTTCGAGGAACGGTTCCAAGAAATTTAAGGTCTTTTGCACTAGCATCTAAATTCAACTCTTCTTTAAGTTCTATTATTGCCTGCTCCCTAGTTGTTTTTCCCGATTGCACATGACCACCAGTTACAGCAAACTCACCACCTTTTTCAGCAGAACATTCTTGAATTAAATATTTATCCCCACTTTTAAGCCAAATTGTTGTAAGTTTAATATATTCATCTTCTTTTAAATTTTTATCGCCTCGAACAATTGTTCTAACCTTTTCTCCGTCTTTGTTAAAAACATCTAATAATTCCATAAAATCTCCTTTAATAATAATATATGTTTTTTAATTTAAAACTTTTGCAAATTTTATTAACAAAAAGGGAAAAATTTTTAATTTCTCCCTTTTAGTTTTTATCTTGTTAATTCATCAGCATCAGTTTTCTTTTTGCTTGCTTCTTTTTCTTGTTTTAATTCTTCTAATTTAAGTTTTGTTTCCATTGCTTTATCAATGTTAAAGTTTTCTGTCCAAGATCTGTATTCCTCAACCATACCTTTCTTTGCTGCTTTTTTACTTTTTGGACTAACTAAAACCAAAGTTAAGCATTCTTCTTCTGGAACTCCATCAATACCATAAGTGAAATTTAAACCATATTTGATTAATGTTCTTTGAGCAAAATATACGAAAGTTGTATTTAAAATATCATAAACATCGTTTCTATCTTTAATTGCATCATTATTTGATTTTGTAGCATATTCAAGTTCGTATTTCATTGGGCAAATTTCTTTTAATCTTTCAACTAATTCTTCGCCTTTTAATTTTTCACCATTTAACGCTTTAATTGTTTTTGTAACTGAATTGTAATAAAGATATGCAATAAAATTTTCAATTTCCTCTGCATTTACATTTTTAGGGATATAAAAACTGTGAGATGTGCAAGTGCTCATTGCACGTTTAGCGTGTTTTTCAATAGCTCTTAAAAGTTTATTTTTCCATTCTCCCATCTCTGTTGAATAAAAAAATGCACGATTAACAACTCTAAAATATTTTTTTTGTTCAAAACGATTTCTTTCTTTTTCTTCCATATTTATCTCCTTTTAATTAAAAATATTATAATATAAAAAATATTCCCTGTCAATACTAAATTTTAATAATTTCACTCTTTATTTTAGTAAATTATATGTTTAAAACTTAATTTTTTAAAAAGTGATTTTTAAACAAATTTATAGTTAAATTTAATTAAAAACATTAGATTTTGGCCTATAAAATCAGTCAAAATAATATTTTTTAATTGATTTTAACAAACACAAAAGTTTGTCACGATATTGTAAATATTCACTTTTTAAAGCATATTCGTTAGGCTTGTGTGCAAGAGATAAATCTCCAACTCCAAAGATAACTGCATCACCAGAATAAGATGTATAATATCCTGCTTCACAACCACCACTAAATAAATTTGTTTTTATATCTAATTCTTTTGCAATAGTTAAAATTTTATTATTATCTAACATATTGTATGCTGGAATAGCAAGTTCTTTACTAATTTCAATAGATATTCCAGCATATTCTTGTTTTAGCATTGATAAATAGTTTTCTACCTCGCTTATAAACTTATCAATATCTTCTTGTGAAGTTGACCTTATATCAAAAGAAAGTTCTGCATAATCAGGCACTTTATTTACAACTTCTCCGCCTTTTACAACTCCGCAATTAGATGTCAATTTATATTTTTTTTGAATTGTTTCTATATAACTTATTAGTTTTGCCATAGCACAAATTGCGTTTACCCCTTCATTAATTCTACTGCTGTGGCAAGCAACTCCAAAAAATTTAACCCGATATTCATAGCAAGCATTACTGCACAAATTAAATTCGCTTTTTGTAGGTTCTCCAAGCACCGTAAATTTAGGTTTTATATTTAACTTTTTAAAAGCGTCAACCAAAATGTCAACAGATTTAAGTTTTGTTTCTTCATCGGTTGTTAAAGCAAAAACGATTGGTATATTTAACTCTTTAAGGTCTTTTATTTTATCTAAAACCACAGCGGTAAAACTTTTCATGTCTATGCTTCCAAGTCCATAGCATTTTCCGTCAATTTCAGTTAGCAAAAATGGGTCTGTTTTATATAAAGTAGTGTTTGCACTAACAGTATCTATGTGCCCTGCCAAAACAATAGGAGTTATATCTTTTAATTTTGTGTTAATCCCCACAATTAAAACTTTTGTTGTTTCTCCAAAAGTCATTATTTCTTCAACTTTATCATTCAATTCTTTCTTTAAATAATCTATAATTTCGTTACAATTTTCATCAGATTTAATTGCAACCAACTTTTTTAAATTTTCCATATTAATTATCTCCTTATATTAAAAAGCCCGTTGAATTTTGATTAACAAAACATATCAACGGGCATTATATATGAAAATTTAATTAATTCCATTTATATGTTTTGTGACGCCAAAAAGTCATTCACAAAACATATAACGTTTTATGA
>DLSG01000104.1:7463-17969 GCA_002501285.1 Christensenella sp. UBA7868
CATAATTTTCTCCTTTATTTAAAAACATTATATTATAAAAATTTTGCGTTGTCAACATAAAAATAAAAAAACCTTATCGTTTCTTAATTTTAACTATATTAATTTTTATTATTCTTCAACAAAATTCATTCTTTGCTCACATCTGTTAAAGGACAAATTTTTATCTTTTGCAAGCATTTTTGTATAAGTTTTTGCAAGTTCTTCGGTTGTTTGCTCTAACGCACTCATAAATTGATTATAGCCAAACTTATATTCTTTTGATGTTTTATCTTCAAAAGTCGCATCAAGCAAACTTTCACAATATAAGTCTAATTTCCACAATTTTACATGACACAATTCATGAATCATAACTTGTTCAAGGTTTTCATTTTTTGGATTAAATATATTTAGATAAACAATTGCGGTTTTGCCGTCCTTGTCCACTTTTACATTACCAGTATTTTTCCAATCATGTTCTACAAATTCAAGTTTTAAGTTCCACTGTTGTAGTTCCATTTTTTTAACAAAATAATTAAATCTTTGTGTTAAAAATTTTTTATCAAACATAATCATTACTCTCCATTAAAGTTAATTTTTTATTCTTTTCATTTGTAGTGTATCATAAATAACAAAATTTTGTAACTTTTTTAACTATATTTTATAAAAAACAGAGTTTTTACACTCTGCTTTGTTTGTCTATATTAATCAAAATTCCAATTGCACTCATAAACACTACAAGACTTGTTGACCCCGCCGAAATAAACGGAAGTGGAACGCCTGTTGGCGGAATAGATCCTGTAACGACCGCAATATTTATTAAAACTTGTACACCAATAATTGAAACAATTCCGCTTGCTAGATAGCAACCAAAGCGGTCTTTTGCTTGAAAAGCGACTTTAATTCCTTGATAGATTAGTAAAGCAAAAATTGCAATTAAAACAATACAACCAAAAAATCCTGTTTCTTCGCCAATTATTGAGAAGATAAAGTCGCTTTCCGAAAATGGTAAAAACAAATATTTTTGACGAGAATTAAATATTCCTACGCCAAACAATCCCCCACTAGACAAACTATATAAACTTTGAATTAGTTGATAGCCTTCCCCTTGTGGATTTGCCCAAGGATTTATGAAAGCAACAAGTCTTTCCATTCTGTAAGGCTCAATAACCACAAGCAATACTCCAAGGCATATAACTGGAATACCTAATAACAAAAAGTGCTTTATTTTCGCTCCACCAACAAAAAGCATAATAAACATAGTAAGACCTACGCATATAGTAATACTCATGTTTGGTTCAAGCATAATTAAAACACAATACACTCCACCAATCATCAAAATTGGAAGAATACCTTTAAAAGATTTCATTAAATCTTTGTTTTTTGCCATATATGACGCAACAAAAATAACAAAACAGAATTTTGCAATTTCACTTGGCTGAATTGTAAATCCTGGAAGTCTTATCCATCGTTGTGCTCCATAATTAGACACTCCAAGACCTGGAATAAAAACAATTGCTAATAATACCACTCCCGTTATCAAAATTGGAAGTTTATATTTTTCATAAAGTCTATAATCAAGTTTACTTGTTAAAATTAACGCCAAAATACCAATTACAGCCCCAATTATTTGTTTTGTTAAAAAATAATATTTGTTTGAATAATTAAGACTTGCTGAATAACTTGACGCACTGTAAACAAATATGCAACCAATAACAACCAACAAAAGCGTGCAAAATATTAAAATTAAATTTGTTTTTTTACTTTTAATGAAAATATTTTTAAAATTTATTTTCTTTTTCACTTTCAATACCTTCAACTAAATTTTTAAAAACTTCCCCTCGTTGCTCAAAATTTTTAAACATATCAAAACTTGCAGTTGCTGGGCTTAAAAGCACAACATCTAAATTTTCGCTTTTGCTTACAGAAAAACTTGCCGAAGTCATAAGAGAAAAATTATCAAATGCTTCGATGTTATTAAAATTATTTTGTTTAGCAATTAATAATAATTTATCCTTAACTTCTCCTATTGCAAATATTTTTTTTACGCATTTAGGCATTGGAAACAGTTCATTAAAATTGCAATTTTTATCACTCCCTCCAAGAATCAACAACACTTTGTTATCTTTAAAACATTGTAAAGCAGTTTTTGTAGATTTCACCGTTGTTGATTTACTATCATTATAAAAACTTATGCCATCTATTTTTTTTACAAATTCAATTCTATGTTCTAATCCATAAAACGAACTTATTGCACTTTTTATAACTTGATTTTTTATTTTTAAAAGTTTTGCAACCAAAACTGCACATAAAACATTTTGCAAGTTATGTTCGCCTTTAAGTTTTATGTCGGAAAGATTTATAACTTCAATAATGCGACTATTATTTTTAAAATAAATTTTATCGCTAGAAATATAACAACCATTAACCTTTGATTTTAAACTAAAATAAAAAGTTTTTGCTTTTGGCTTTATTTCTTTCACGTTTTCGTCATCAAAATTTAAAATTGCAAAGCCGTGACGAGATTGATTTAAGAAAATTTTCTTTTTTGTTTCAAAATATTCTTTAAGTGAAAAATGACGATCTAAATGATTTTCACAAAAATTTAGAAAACACGCAATGTCGGTTTTATATTTATTTGAACTTTCAAGTTGAAAACTAGAAACTTCCACAACAAAAGTTTGTTTTGGATTTTTGCTTACTTCTTCCGCAAAACTTTTGCCGATATTCCCCACTAAACTTGACTTTTTTCCAGTAAAACTTAAAATATGCTGAATTAAACTAACAGTTGTGCTTTTACCATTACTTCCAGTAACTGAAATAATTTTCCCTTTTGAAAAATTGCTTCCTAGTTCGATTTCGCTAATTATTTTTTTGTTTAAAATTTGCGCCAATTTCAAATTTTCACATTTCATACTAACGCTTGGATTTACCACTATTAAATCGATTAATTTTAACAAATTTTCTGTTATTGCATTAACTTTTGTGCAATTTTCAAAATTTTCGCAAAAAACATTTACATTATCATCATATACATATACTTTTGCTTTCTTTTTAAGCAATAATTCAATTGCTCCCCTGCCACTTTCACCAAACCCATAAACTAAAACATTTTTGTTTTTTAATTGCATATTCTCCCTAAAATGGTTAGAAAAAAATTATTTGCAATACTTCACAAACTACTCCAACCATAATTGTTACAATTATATATATGGCAACAATTTTGGTTTCATGCATACCTTTTTTCTCTAAATGATGATGAAAAGGAGCCATTAAAAACATACGTTTTTTTGTAAGTTTAAATTTTACAACTTGTAATATTACACTTACGCTTGAAACAACAAACATAATACCTAAAATAGGAATTAGCAATGTTTGTTTTGTAAAAATGCTAACACACGCAATTAAACCGCCAAGAGCAAGCGAACCCGTGTCGCCCATAAAAATTTTTGCAGGAAAACTGTTAAATAATAAGTATGCAAGCAATGCGCCTATGCTTGACCCGATTACAAAAAATAAATTGTGATATTCTTCTAACAATAGCGGACTTACATTCAAAATGTTTAATTTATAAAAAATTGTGTAAAAAATAACCGCAAAACAAGCAAGATAACTTAAACTTACTCCACCCGCTAGTCCATCTAAACCATCTGTTAAGTTCACACTGTTTGTAACTGCCAAAAAAACAACCACTGTGAACGGAATATAAAACCAACCAAGATTTAAACTAATATTAAAAAATGGCACATAAATTGAACTTCCAACAAAAGGTGAAGTGTAGGCAAAAATAGACACTATTATGCTGATTGCAAGTTGAAATATAATTTTTTGATATGCTTTTAACCCCAAATTTTGACGATGCTTTATTTTTAAAAAATCATCTAAAAACCCAACTAACCCAAAACTGAAAAACACTCCAAGAGTGATAACAGAAAGTTTGGCTTGTCCAGACAAAAACATAATTGACGACAAAATTATTCCAATTAAAAAAATAATTCCGCCCATTGTTGGTGTTCCAGCCTTTTTTTCGTGCATATCAACATATTCATATAATGGTTGACTTGCTTTAAGGCGTTTTACCAAATTTATTATTAGTGGCGAAATTATTAAGCAAATTATAAAACTAAATGTGATTACTAAAAAGAATTTGTCCATACTTTATTTTATTGTTTTTTTAATTTTTTTATGCATTTTAAAGTTACCGTATAATCACTATATTTGATTTTTTTGTTATTTATATCTTGATACTCTTCACTGCCCTTTCCAAGAACGCACAAAACTTCATCTTTTTTTAAATTTTTTATTGCATTTTTTATTGCTTCACTTCTGTTTTCAATGATTTCCCCTTTTTCTTTTGCCCCACGCTTTATTTCGTCACAAATGATAAGTGGGTTCTCATATTTTGGATTGTCTGATGTAATATAAATTTTTTTACAATATTTATACGCAATTTCACCCATAATTTCTCGTTTTGTTTCGTCACGATTTCCCGGACAACCAAAAAGTGCAATAATTGGTCTTTTACACAAAGTTTTAACACTTTTTAAAACATTTTCTAAACTTTCGGGCGTGTGCGCATAATCAATTATTACAATATTGTCATTTTTTGTTTTAATTAAATCAAATCTACCTTTAACACTTTTTAGTTTTAACAGAAAATTTTGGTCAATTTTAAGCCCAAGTTCTTTAACAACACTTGTTGCGCACAAAATGTTGTACAAATTAAAAATAGTTGGCACAAACACTGTAAAATCACTAAAAAAGCCATCTAAATTAGACGAAAAAATAGTTTTGTCTAAAAATTGGTTTTTAATATTAAAAATATAATCTGCTTTTCTTTCTAATGAATATGTTTTTGTATCTATTTTATTTTCAATTTGCTTATAAAGTTCTCTTCCCGCTTCACAATCTATGTTTATTATTGCTTTTTTTGCGTTAAATTCGTTAAAAAACGAAAATTTTGTTTGTTTGTAGCATTCCATTGTTTTAAAAAAGTCTAAATGATCCTGTGAAAAATTTGTAAAAACTACTATATCACAAACTAAATTTGCAACTTTTTTTAAATATATTGCGTGGGCAGAAATCTCCATAACCACAAAATCAGATTTTGCTTTTTTTGCTTTATAAAACAAATCATACAAAACAAGCGGATCAGGCGTTGTTAAAGTTTCTTTCAATTTTTTTTCGTTGATATACACTCCACTTGTCCCTATTACACTACATTTTTTATTATTCAAATTTAAAAGTTGTTTTATAAAATAAGTTGTACTGGTTTTTCCATTTGTTCCAATAACTCCAATTAACGAAAAACTTTTTGTAGGGTGATTATAAAAATTATCGCAAAGGGCTCCTAAAGCTTCTCGTGAATTTTCCACAATAACATAAGGAAGATTTGTTTCAATTTCTTTTTCGCAAACTATAAACTTTATTCCTTTTTTTTCTAACGACGGGCTTAAATCATGGCTATCAAAGTTATAACCATTTATGCAAACAAACAAAGAGTTTTTTAAATTTTTATCATTTGTATCCGTTTTTATCTGTTTTATGTTAATTTTTTCTGTTTTTTCGTTAAAATTTACATATTTTTTTATAAAGATCCCATTTAATATTGATTTTATATTCATAAAACTTAAACCTCCAAAAGCACTATTGCCCGCTCACGAAGTTTAGTGTTTGGCGAAGGAGTTTGATTTTTTATTATTCCGCCTTCGCCGTCTAGTTCGTATTGAAGATTTAAACTGGTTAAAATGCTAACTGCTTCACTTAAACTTTTTCCAATTAAATTTGGCATAATAATATTTTCTTCCATAAGTTTTTGGTCGCCCTCAACATCACCTGTTGGTTGTATATTTTTGTATTGTATAATTCCTTCAAAAACCTTTTTAGCATAAGGTGTCGCTACAATGCTTCCATAATACGCTCCACTTGATGGTTCATCAACAACAACTAGGCATATATAATCTGGGTCGTCTGACGGAAAACCTCCAACAAAAGATGAAACATATTTTCCATTAATTTTACCATTTTCATATTTCTGACTTGTTCCTGTTTTTCCACTTACTCTAAAGCCTGGAATAAATGCATTTATTCCATTTGCCTTTTTAATAACTTCTTCAAACATATATTTAATTGTATCACTTGTTTTTGCTGAAACAACTCTGTTAATTTCGCTTTTAGAGTTTTCTGATATAACAACATCGTTACTATTTGTAATTTTACTCATATAATATGGTTTTAACAACATTCCACCATTAACCACACTACAAATTGCGTTTATAAGTTGAATTGGAGTTACCGCAATTGCCTGACCAAATCCCATACGAGCAAGGTCAACTTTTTGTGCAGTTTCTCGGTTCATTATAATTCCCCCGCTTTCACCTGGGAAATCCACACCGAGACTAGAACCTAATCCGAACTTTTTAAAATATGAATAAAGTTTGTCTTCTCCAAGTCTTAATGCCAAATCAACAAAAACCGAGTTGCAACTGTTACATAATCCTTCGGTCATATTTTGAGAGCCATGCCCATGAAGTCGCCAACACTTAATTTTTTGTCCATCAACAATTCTATAGCCTGGATCATAAAACCTATCATTAGGATTTGTTAAACCTTCTTCAAGTGCCATAGCAGTAGTTAAAACCTTAAAAGTTGAGCCTGGTTCGTAAACATCAACCAAACTTAAGTTTTTAGAGCCTTTATTTAATTCTTCAACATTTTCTCTTGGAAGGTTGTTTAAATCTACGCTAGGTTTTATGCTGTCTGCCAAAATTTCGCCAGTTTTTGGGTTCATAACAATAATTTGACAACTTTTTGGTTTTTCATTTTGCATAATTTCTAAACACATTTCTTCGGCAAGTTTTTGAATATTAAAATCTATTGTTAAATAAACATTATTTCCATTTATAGACGGAACAAAACTATCCAAAGTGTTCAAAAGTTCTTCGCCCTTAATCGTTGTCTGTTTTTGCGAAATTCCGTCAATACCTGTTAAATATTTGTTGTAATAAAGTTCAATCCCACTTTGACCAACGTTATCAATTGTTGTATATCCTAAAATTTGACTTAAAAAATTTCCATAAGGATAAAATCTTTTATTGTTTTCACTGTAATAAATTCCATCAAGTTGTTTTGCTTTAAGTCTTTCAACTTGATCACTTTCAACTTGCATTTTAATTAAACTTTCACTAACCAACCTATTTGTTACTTTTTGATAAGTTTTTTCATAATCAACGCCTAGTTCACTAACTAACGCTTTTGTAACATTAGCAGCATCTTTTACACTTACCGCTCTCACATAAATATTATAACTTGTGTAAGATACCGCAAGTGGCACACCATTACAGTCATAAATAGTCCCACGTTTTGCATTTAACGGAAGTGACCTAGTCCATTGAGATTCACCTTTCTTTAAAAGTTTTTCAGCACTTAACACCTGAACATAAAAAAGTCTGCAAATCAGTGTAGAAAAAACAAAGGTTATCAGTAACAAAAACACTAATAACCTCTTTTGAATTGAAAAAATATTATATTGTTTAGAAATAACTCTATCCCCCAAAAATTCTAGAAATAAAGTTGCAAAATTTATCAAACCAGTTTGATTGCGCTTTGGGTTTAACCACATCTTGTCTTTCATAAAGACCAATTTCAGTATAATCTGTTGTCTTTTCAAGTTCAAGATCAATTGCCTTTTGGTCTTTTTTACTTTCGTCAGTTAATTCTCCAAGTTTTTTAATTGCGGTGTCAACCTTAAAATCTTGAATAGTTATTTGATTATCAAGATTTGCAATTTCATTGTTTAGTCTTGAAATTTTAACCGCATTTGCTATGCTGAAAGACGAAAGCAGAATTATAACGCAAGAAATAGCAATTAAAATAAGTTTTCCTCTTGGTCTTAATTTCATTTTAACTTTTTGATTTTTTTTGACAGAAGAAGTTGTAATTGTATCAACACTAACTTCTCCGTTATTCGATACTTCTAAAATTTTATCAAATTCATCATTCTTTTTTGCTTTTTCTTTTGGAGTAAAAGTTTTTACAATTTCAAAACTTTCAAATTTTCGTTTTTCTTTTTTGGGTTTTTGTCCAAACTTGAAAAACTTGCGACTTTGCTCTTTTGCTTCGTCACTAATTTCAAATGAACTTTCATTTTCAATTTCTTGACTTGTTTCTAATTCTTCATCAACTTGTTTATCTGATAAAATAATTTTGTCGCTTTCCATATAATACTCCTTTTAATAAAATTTTAGAACAATTTTTCAACCACTCTTAATTTCGCACTTCTACTTCTCGTATTCTCTTCCATTTCTTTTTGCGATGCGACTATTGGCTTTTTATTTACAAGTTCAACCGATTTTTTATGTCCACAAACACAAATCGGAAGTCTTTTGTCACACAAACAACCTGTGCTTTCTTGCTTAAATACATTTTTAACAATTCTATCTTCTAAACTATGAAAAGTTAAAACTGCAAAGCGTCCACCTTTGTTTAAAGACGAAATAATGTCAAAAAGAGTTTCTTTTAAACCATTAAGTTCACCATTAACTTCAATTCTTATTGCTTGAAAAACTCGTTTTACACTTGATTTGTCAATTTTGTTTTTAACAGGTACACTTGAATTAATGATGTCCACCAGTTCAAAAGTAGTTTCTATCGGCTTAATTTCTCTTTGCTTAATTATATTACGCACAATATTTTTTGTAAAGGGTTCTTCGGCATATTCGTACAAAATTTTTGTTAAATTTTGGCTTGAATAGGTATTGACGACATCTTTTGCCGATAGTTTTGCTTCGCTATCCATACGCATATCTAAACTTCCGTCATGCATATACGAAAATCCACGCTCTGGATTATCAAGTTGATAACTTGAAACACCTAAATCGATCAAAACCCCATCTACACCAAAAATATTAATTTCTTCTAACTTTTCTTTATAAAAATGAAAGTCACTGTGAATAAACACTTTTTCACAATCAAATTTGTCTAATCTTTGTTTGCTTACATTTAACGCTTCAATATCTTTATCGAAACAAATAATTTTTCCATTTTTATTAAGTTTTTCACTTATAGCACTAGAATGACCTGCTCCACCAACCGTGCAATCAACATAAACACCATCAGGTTTTATGTTTAAAAGGTCAATAATCTCATTTTTTAAAATAGGTGTATGTTTAAATTCCATGATTAAATTTTACCATAAAATTATCATTTTTGCAAATTTTTGCTTAATTTATGTTTACAAATCAAATTTTTTGTGTTAAAATTTATTGTCACGCTGGGTGGGGAGTTAGCGGTGCCCTGAATCTGCAAACCGCTGTAGCAGAGCCGAACGGCGAAGTCGGAATTTTTATTTTATATATTTTTTGTGGCAAGAGATGTTGAGTATAAAGTCTTATGCAATAGTTAATTGTGAACCATGTCAGGTCTTGACGGAAGCAGCATTAAGCAAACCTAACTATGTGCCATAAGGTGGCTTTGTAGGAGTTGGCTACCACAAAATTATATAGGGTAAGGTTACAATCTCGCTTGCGTGATTTTTTTATGCAAAAATTTCGTTTAATAATATTTTATAAAATCATGTTTAAAATTAAAATTATTTACAAAATTAAAGTTTCATAAAATTTCCTAAATACAATTAAAAACATATAATTTTAACCAATTTTTCACTAAATTTTTAAAATTTTCATATTCATTTTTGTTTTTTTACATAGTTGTGGTAAAATAAAAAAGGAGATAATATGGAAAATTATGCTGAAAGGTTTATAAAAGCCTATAATCAACTTGATTACACAATCAAAAATTTATACAATTTTAAACGCGGAATGCCTTTTTCTGATTGCATAAGAAGAGCCGTTCCTTTAAACAGCGTTATTCGAAAATTTGAAGATGAACTTGTAGATTATTCAAGATTAAGAAACGCAATTGTTCATTCAACTCAAAATACTGATGAAATTATTGCTGTTCCTAAAAAAGAAGTTGTAGAAAAATTAGAACATATTACAAAACTAATTTGCACTCCCCCACGTGTTTACGATTCGGTTTGCCGAAAAGATGTTTTGTGTGTTGAAAACACTGTAAGCGTGTGCGAAACTATAAGTTTAATTGCTAAATCAGGTTACAGCAACTTGCCTGTTTATAAAAATGGCGAAATATTAGGCGTTGCAAATGGTCAAAGAATTTTAAATAAACTTGGAAATGTTATAAACAATCATGAAAATGTTTGCGAGTTTATCCATAACACCAAAATTGAAGACATAATTAGTAGTGACCAAAATTTCTATACCATTGCTCCAAAAAGTTTAACGATTAATGAAGCCCTTGATTTGTTCTCGGAAAATCGTAAACTTTTGGTTATTTTAATCACTCCAAACGGAAATTATTTGGAAATGCCAATTGGAATTGTAACCGTTAGCGACATTTTGGATATTAATAAAATTTTAGATAATTATTAATATTTAAGATTTTATCATTTTTAATTTTAATGAAATAAATTCTGTTAATTTAAACGAAAACAATAAATAAATAAATAAATAA
>DLSG01000056.1:0-3791 GCA_002501285.1 Christensenella sp. UBA7868
GCCAAAAGAAAGGGCTGTTATAAAAAAAGATTTTCGTTCAAACATAACCTCTGGCTCTCCGCCACAAGAGAACTGTACGCACCCTCGTGAAAATGAGAAATGCGTGCAGTTTTTTCTTTTTACATGAATGTTTTGGTGCAATTATTCCTTTTGAAAAACCAAAGATTGAAAATCCATCTCGCTTAAATTGGATAAATTTACAAAGAGATGAACACGGAAACTGGATTAAATAGCTTAAAGTCAGGCTTAATGCTTGGCTTTTTTTGATTGATATTGATAAAAATAAAAAATTTTATGATATAATAAAAATAATTTTAAATTATGCTTGACTCTCTCGTTACGAGATACATTAAGATATTGATAATAAGGAGAAAATTATGTTTACTATTGGTACATTTTCAAAACTAGCAAAAACAAATATTAGGACTTTAAGATTTTATGATGAGATTGATTTGTTTAAGCCAAGTCGTGTAGAAGATAATGGATACAGATATTACTCTATGGAAGACTTTAACAAACTTGTTAGAATATTAGAACTTCGTGAACTTGGACTTTCTATAAGTGAAATCAAACAAGTTATCGATGGTAAAGACCTAAAAATAGCACTACAAGATAGGTTAAAAGTTATTGAAAACGAAATTAAACATAGTAAAGACAATTTAATTCTTATAGAAAATATAATAAGACAAATAGATAAAGGAGAATATATGAATAAGTATCAAGCAAAAGAAATCGTATTACCAGAGATTAAAGTATATTATAGGCACGGAATAATTGAAAATATATCTAAATTATTTGAGTTTGTGTTAGAAGCTGGTCAAGAATGTGGAGAAAACAATCCCAACTTAAAATGTAAGAATTATTGTTATGTAACCTATGAAGCTCCAGAATATCAAGAAAAAAATGTTGAAATTGAATATTTGGAAGCCGTTGAAGAATTTGGGAAAGAAAGTAAAAATATTAAATTCAAAATAATACCAGAAACAAAAGCAATAAGTGTAGACCATAAGGGCCCTTATTCTAAACTTCGTGATGTTTATGCATTTGCATTAAACTATATCAAAGAAAAAGGATACACTATTGCCGACAAACCAAGAGAAGTTTATGTAAATGGGTGTTGGGATTGTGAGAGTGAAGAAGACTATTTAACAAGAATTCAAATACCTATTAAATAATTAAAACCGAGAAAGTGAATCTCAATTTTTGTTAATTTGGCGTGAGTACACAATCGCTCGTACTCCGCCACAAGAGAACTGTACGCACCCTCGTGAAAATGAGAAATGCGTGCAGTTTTTTATTTTACAGGAATGTTTTGGTGCAATTATTCCTTTTGAAAAACCAAAGATTGAAAATCCATCTCGCTTAAATCGGTTAAAACAAAAAAAGAGACTCATGGAAAATTCTGTAAATAAAATCAAATATCTGTCTTATACTAGATATTTTTTTGTTTTTTATGATATTATTATATTAGTAAGGTGAAATATGCCACAATTAGATTATTTAGATACAAATAGAAGATTTATTGATTTTACACAAAACAATATTGAATTAATAGATTTTTGTCTTACTATTGATAGTGCTTATAGAAATGCTTTTAATCCACAAGCAACCGACAGTTCAGCTTATTTGATAACTAACAAATGGTCTTTTGATAAAGATACTATCAAAGATATATGTAAAAAAATTGATAAAGAAAATTCAACACATTTAGCAGTATCTGGGCATAAAAAGGGAGATAAAAAAGGTGTAGACGCCATTGTAAAAAAGATATTCAGTTTTGATAATTTTGAAAAAAAATTAAAAAATGCTGATGCTGATTTGGTCGATGAAATTGCAAAAGCAGTTCCACAAATAGCAAAATTTTCTTTTGCATCAAAATTCTGCGCCTATGTTTCAAGATATAAGGATAAAAATCCTAACGCTTACTCTATTTATGACAAAGTTATAAGTGAAATTTTGCCTTATTATGAATGGAAATTTTTACATCCAAAAAACATACATGCACGGAAAAATAGAAATAAAAGAGTTGTAAGCACTATAGAAGATACCTTTGCAAAAAAAGGAAGTTTTAATTACGATGGTTACAATACTCTTATAGGACAAATAATAAAAGCTATAAACAAAGAAAAAAAACTTAATATTGATAGATTTACTTTCGATAGAATGCTTTGGTATTACTACAAAGGTGATAAAAATTTAAGACAAGATGCTCTTAATGAAATACCAATATAATGATAATATTACATTAACTTAATGAATTACAAAGTTCCTTGATGTTGCTTTTGTCAGTGTCTTTGTGGCATAATTTTTGTATAAATCAACGAAATAAAATATTGCTTAAACACAATAAATTTTATAAGACTAAATTTTACAGCCTCGTCTTTTTGTCTAATTTATATAAAAACCAATTTTTTATTCTTTTTCGTTGTTTTGATTGACAAAAAAATAAAAAAACACTATATTATTAGTGTCCGAAAAGAAAAGGTTAGTTTCCTCAAAGTAGTTGAGTAATGTAATCTGTTTAATTTTATTTAAGCAAGTGGATAAAATTAAGTGGAAAATCTTACAAATATTGTTTTGATAAAATGAAGCCGAATCAAAAGAGATAATTCTATCATGCTAGGGATAGAAATCTTTTTAAGGATACGGTTTTTTTATTTTCTTCGGATAAAGGAGAATAAAATGAAAACAAAAAATTTAACAGATAATCTTGATGAAGTTCAAGATAAAATTGATTATCAGTTTGATAATCTAGACTTACTATTACAAGCATTTACAAGGAGTTCATATTCTACACAATATGGTAGAGAAAATAATGAAGTGTTAGAATTTATTGGAGATAGAGCCCTAGATTATTTTGTAATTAAAATAATTGCCGATGAATTTGGTTTTATGAAAGAACAGTCAGATTATTATGATGAGGACAATGATTTAAACGAATTTTGTATTATAGCAAATAAAAATGAAGCAGATTTTACAGAATTAAAAAAACAAATAGTATCAAATAAAACACTTGCAAAATGTATAGATAGATTAGGATTTGCAAAATACATGTATTTAGGTGATAGTGATATAGACAACAATGTTGCAACTCAAGAAAAAGTAAAAGCAGATTTATTTGAAGCAATCATAGGAGCAATAACAATTGATTGTGATTGGAATCAAGATTACATTCAAAATTCTATTGAAAACATGTTAAAAATTGATAATTTCCTAGCAAATATAGACACTGAAGAAGAAAGACCAGAAAAATTTAAAGAAGAGAATGCAGTAAACACATTAAAAGAATTAGGTGAACATGGGAAATGCTCTATGCCTGAATATGATGAATATAATGAACAAATAAGACTTAACGATGGCAGAATTATGTGGCAATGTACTTGCACTGTGAGAAGTTGGAGTATTCAAAAAACCGCCTACGGAATAAGTAAAAAAATAGCAAAAAAGTATTCAGCTTATCTTGTCCTTTGTGAACACTATAATATTAAAAATGAATTTGAACACGATTAATTAAAAAATATCCATCGAGGTTTCAACCTTGGTGGATATTTTTATTTATTCAAAATATTTTCTTGTATACACTGTTGTTTGAGCGCTTTTACCTTTTATATATTTACGATACTTAAATTGTTCTACGTATTGTTTATAAAATTTTTTATTTCTCAAACAATATGTATCTTTACTAAACAATACATCTGATCCATCTATACAATCATTAAAGTAGATGTCTTGCGTCATGATATATTTTCGTGTTCTATATATATTTATTACTTGTTGTTTGTTTTCCATTA
>DLSG01000056.1:3828-5092 GCA_002501285.1 Christensenella sp. UBA7868
CTTTAATAGTTGTTTATTAAGTCTTTGTACATATTCTGGCGAACAACCCAGTTCGTCTGAGTAAGACTCTTGTGTATGGTTAATTACATACAAAGAATAATATAAATCATAAATTCTTGGTGAAGCACTTTTCATAAGTTCATTATAAGGGTTTACCTTGCTTACTATTTCATTACCATTCGTTGCGACTATTGCTTTATCAAATAAAACTTTGCGAGAAAGTAGTATTTAATATCTTTTAAATCATTTCTGATTGCTGAAATTGTTGTCATAAAATCCTCCAAAATTATATAAATTCAATAATTTTCTGCAATAAAAAAACTCTACGTCAGAAATTGTGTTTTCTTATCCGTAGAGGCTATATTAAAAAATATTCCTTTGGCACGAATCTTGTGTATACAGTAGTGATAAGGATTTAATTTAAACGCTATTTCAGTTCAGCCTTAGTTGTGCCATATATACGAAATTATATTTTAATTGTTTGCATATTTTACCAAACCTTGCTTTCGTTTGGCCTGCCGAAAGGCAAATCTAAATAGGAGGTTTAAAGAAGTGAAAACAATAGAAAATATTTTTAACAAAACAGCACATACTTTTTAAGAATGTGGTTGGTGGCATGATGAAGATCACTATATTTTTTCATTTTAAAGCATTATATTAATTTTGTGTTTTTTTAAAAAATATACAAAAAAGAGATAAAATTCGCCTAAACATATAATCTCTTAAAAACCTCGGAGCAATTTAATATATATCTATAAAGTATTATACATTTAACATGCATTGTAAAAAATTTTAAAGTCATCAAACTAAACTCCATACAGAACTCTAATTATTGTGCAAGTATTGGCCTAGTCCGAAATAGAAGATTTCATATATTTAAATGAAGCATTTTTGATAAACTTAATTTAAAGTTTCATAATAAACAATTTATAATTTTTTAATGTTTATAAATTTTTACATTTAAATTAAAATTTATTATAAATACAAAGCTTCGCTTTTAGATATGATTGTCAAGAAAACAAAAACATATAAAGTAAAAAAGTTTATATTTTTAAAAAATAGACCAGGTTTATCACCTAGTCTATTTTGTCTTAATCTATTGATTGCATTATGTCTAGCAAACTTTCATAACTATCTACTACTTCATATCTTACATTGCCTGCAAGTTGAAGTTGGTCAAACAGTTTTTTTGCACAATCTGTTTTTGCTTTTTCTATTCCACGGAGTTCTAATGATGCCATACTACCTTTTGTTTCAGCAACAA
>DLSG01000056.1:5191-6231 GCA_002501285.1 Christensenella sp. UBA7868
AACTTACGCTCTATTGACTCTTCGGCACTTCCATCGGTTACGACATAATCTTGAATTGCCTTTTGCGCCTTGTATGCTTTGTCAAAGTCAATCTTTGCTTGATTTCCTGTGAAGATATCGCTGTCGTATTCGCCTTCGGTTTTATTGTATGTTATGTGGTCTACAATCATTGAAGCCTTTTGCTCGTTTATGAGTCTTGAAACTTTTGTTATAAATTCTTCTGGATTAATAGCAAACATCTCAAATTTTTCTCTTGTAATGCCTTGCATAATGCGAACCACTGTTTTTCTCGTTAAAGTTGTATTATCTACAATTTTTCCTATCAAATCGTATTTTGTGTTATCGGCAGCACCACTATGAATTGTCTCTGTTCTTGTGTCGGTTGTGCTGAATGAATCGCCACGCTTTAATGCGTTCTCATCCATTATTTTCTTTTGCTGACCTATTGTTACAATGTACTTTAATTCAGCAACAAATAATCCTTTGTCTATGCTTTCAATTGAGTGTTTGATAAGTTCTTCACTATCAAAATCAACTTTGTATGTATACTTGTGATTGATTTGCTTCCAAAGTTTTTGGAATTCTGCCTTGTGGAAGTTATCGTTAAGTGGGTTGCTTTCCACTGTTGACTTATTAGCATCTTCAAACATACCATCAAGTGCTTTTTCATTGTAAATGCTTTCAACAAGTTTATGCACGCTTTCAGTGTATGGTGCAAGGATTTCTGACATTGCCGCAAGTGTATTGTTTGCCTTCTCATCAAAGTATTTTTGAGTGATTTTATCATTATCATCAGTATAATCATTTTTCGCAAGATATTTGTAAATTGCACTTGCTAAATTATCATTCACTTCAATTCTTTCTTTTCCATCGCTAACAAACTTGCCACGGAAATACTCGATTGATGCTCTTGTAGGTCTGTCTGCAAGGTTCTCTTTAAGTACTTTTTGTATTGAACCAACGAAGTCTTTATAACTGTCAGTCGCAATAACTGTCAAAGTGTTGACATCGTGGAATGATGATCTCTCATTCTTGAAATA
>DLSG01000102.1:0-1999 GCA_002501285.1 Christensenella sp. UBA7868
CAATTTTTTTGCCAAATTTTCAATTTCATTTAACGAATATCCACCCGCATAATAGGCGCCCACAATAGCACCCATACTTACGCCAGAAATTACATCTGGAACAATTCCATTCTCTTCTAAAACTTGTAAAAAACCAATATGTGCTAAACTACACAAAAAACCGCCACCAAGTGCTACGCCTACTTTAATATCATTCTCTGCTTTAACCATATAAAAATTATAAAATAATATTAATAATTTTTCAAGAATTTTTTATAAAAAAATTATGTTAAATAAAAACTTTTAACATAACTTTTTTTAATTCTAATTTATTTTTTATTAATCAGTTTTAATTGCTTGTTTTTTATAATCTCTTTAATTTTATCCATATTTTTAAGTGCACAATTTCTACCGCTTTCAATTAACCTAGGAATAACTTTAAAGTCTGTATCCAAATGACTAACGCCTTCGGTTGTATCCAAACAATAAATATCATAATTTCTTCTATTTAATTTTTTATTAAATTCAATCAATTTATGTTGCATAACTTCCATTCCATAAACTAACGCATTAACGCTGTTTTTAGGAATGTTGTCTTTATCGTAAGGATTTAAGCAATCAACGGCAATTATAACATCGGCACCTTTCTTTTTTAAAATATTAAAAGGCACATTTTCAACAAGTCCGCCATCGCCATAACTTGTTTCTCCTGCGATTTTTACGGGAAATACGCCTGGAATTGCACTTGATGCTCGAAGAGCCGTTACAAAACTTCCGCTTTCAAAATAATAAATATCTCCTGTTTTTAAATCGGTTGCACCAGCGTAAAATTTTATTGTGCTATCTTCTATATTTTTAAATCTTAAATTTTTTTCTAAAAATTTTTCAATTTTTTTGCCAGATACTAGCCCTTCTTTTATCATTTTAAAAAAATTTGGCTCTATAATTTGGCTTTTAGAAATCGTTTTTGCAAGCCTTTCAAGTTCCTTTGGTGTCCAGCCCGTTGCATAAAATCCGCCAACAATAGCGCCCATACTAACGCCTGCAACCATGTTTGGAATAATACCGTTTTCTTCTAAAACCTGCAAAAAACCAATATGTGCAAATCCGCACATTCCGCCACCACCCAAAGCCACACCAATATTTAAACTTTGAGGATTTTCAGCACTTGTATTAATAATAGCGTTTGTATTATCACAGCTATTAATGTCAGCATTTGAAAGAGTTTCGTCTATTTTAACATTTTTATTTTTTTTATTAATCTCTTCTTTTTTCATATAAATATTATAATCTACTATTTTTATTTTAGCAATTTAATTTTATAAATTAATATTAAAATTTCACAAAATTTGTTAAAAATAAAATTTTAAATTTAAAGTAAAATTAAAATTTAAGAACGAAAAAATTAAACATTTTAAATTTAATTTGTCATAATTTTTTATTTCTTATAAGCTTTTATTTACTATTTTTATATTTAAAACTATATAAAAAAACAACAATTAAATTGTTGCTTTTTTGTTTTCAGTTTGATTTTCTTCAATCTTTCCTTCAATATTTTCAATAAATTCAGGCTCTATTTTTTGAGTTTCTTTATTAAAATTCATTTTTATCGTTTTAATTTTTTTATTACTTGGTGTTGTAAACATAACATCAAGCATATCATCTTCCAAAATTGCACGAAGTCCCCTAGCACCTGCTTTAAGTTCTATTGCCTTTTTAGCAACATTTTTTAATGCGTCATCAGAAAATTCAAGATCTACACCGTCCATATTAAACATTTCTTTATATTGTTTAATTATTGCATTTTTTGGTTTTGTTAATATACTAACTAACGCTTTTTCATCAAGTTCATCTAACCCAACGGTTACTGGAATTCTTCCGATAAATTCTGGAATCATACCAAATTTCATTAAATCTTCGGGTTGAATTTTACTAATTACTTCAGAATTTTTTTCTTCCGAATTTTCAACAAATCCCAAAAATTTGTTTGTAGTTCTGTTTTCAATAATTTTGTCAAGCC
>DLSG01000102.1:2015-3209 GCA_002501285.1 Christensenella sp. UBA7868
ACAAATAAACAAAATGTTTGATGTGTCCATAGGAATAGCGTCTGTGTAGCCATTTTTTCTTCCACCAGGGCCTGGAACATTGCAAACACAGCCCTCCAAAATTTTAAGCAAGGCTTGTTGAACGCCTTCTCCGCTTGGATCTTTCAAATTGCTTTTTCTGTCTGTTTTTTTGCTTAATTTGTCTATTTCGTCAATGTAAACAATACCCATTTCTGCTCTTTTAACATCATAATTTGCGTTTTGCAACAATTTTTGAAGCAAAGTTTCAACATCATCACCGATGTAACCTGCTTCTGTTAAAGTTGTAGCATCGCATTGAGCAAATGGTACATTTAAAATTTTAGCAAGAGTTTTTGCAATTAATGTTTTTCCACAGCCTGTTGGCCCAACAAGCAAAACATTGCTTTTTTCAAGTTCAACCTTATCGTTTTTCTTATCCGCTTTTATATTGTTTTCAATATTATAATTTATTCTTTTATAATGATTGTAAACCGCAACACTTATAGCTTTTTTAGCCTCATCTTGACCAATAATATAGTCGTCAAGATGTTTTTTTATTTCCATAGGTTTTATAAGTTTTAATTTTGCTTCTGGCTTGCTTTTTATATTACTTCTAATTATTTCGTTACAAATTCCTATGCAAGTTGCACATATAAAACTTTGTCCGTCAGGACTTGCAATCAAACTGTTATCTTCGCTTTGCATCGCTCCACAAAAAGAGCATTTAATATCATTTCTTGCCATCACAGCCCCTCGCTTTTATAATTTATTTTTAACTAAAATTTCATCTATTAAACCATATTTTAAGGCTTCTTCCGGAGTTAAATAATAATCTCTGTTAGTGTCTTTTTCAATTTCTTCAATAGATTTTCCTGTGTTTTTTGCTAAAATGTCATTTATAACATCTCTAATTTTCAAAATTTGTTCTGCTTGAATTTTAATGTCGCTTGCTTGACCTTGTGCTCCACCCAAAGGTTGGTGAATCATTATTCTAGAATGAGGAAGAGCATAACGCTTTCCTTTTTCTCCGCTTGACAAAAGCACTGCTGCCATAGAGGCTGCTAGCCCTACGCAAATAACATTTACTTTACTTTTTATGAAATTCATAGTGTCATATATTGCAAGCCCCGCATCAACTTCTCCGCCTGGAGAGTTAATGTATAAACTTATATCTTTTGTATTGTTTTTTGCTTC
>DLSG01000102.1:3279-3543 GCA_002501285.1 Christensenella sp. UBA7868
ATAAATATCATAACTTCTTTCGCCACCACTTGTTTGATCTACGACCATTGGAACTAGCATACTCTTTTCTCCTTTTCTATATTTTTTTGATTAAAAATTAAATTTTATTAGTTTAAAATTTACATAATAACCGAGTTTTATTTTTTTACAAAATAAATATTGATTAATATAAAAATTTTATACTACGCAATTTTATTATTTTGTGTTAAAAAATCAAGTAATTTGTCGGTTACCATTTGCCCATAAATTCTGTTAAAGAATTCT
>DLSG01000082.1 GCA_002501285.1 Christensenella sp. UBA7868
AAATTTGGGTAAAACAAATTTATATTTAGTAGATAACGATTATCAAAATTATTCTAATTTTACTTTTAAACTTAATGGAAATATAAAAAGTGTTGAGTTTAATGTTATGGACAAAGAATTGAATTTTAGTATGTTTTTGTGTGGGAGTTTAAACGATAAAAGTTCAAAATATATAATTGACTATAATGTTAATGCTGATTTATTTAAAACTAAAATTGTTGATAGTAAATTTTCTTATGCGTTAAGCGAATTTGACAACATTTTATGTTATCAAACAAATTATAAGAAAGATAATGTTTTTAATATTAACAAAATTTGTGATAAAATTATTTTAGGGGAGAAATTGGCGTATGCTTTTTAAAGATTTAAAGAAAAGTTTGATTGAAAATGTTTTTAATTGTTATATATTAAGTTGTGGAAAAGATAAGGAAGATATTTATCTTAAATCGTCTGCTATTTTAAATATTAAAAATGCGGTTGTAAAAGATTTTGAGGATTTAAACTTACAAGTTTTTACAAGCGAGAATATTGATGCAACAAATCTTAAAAAAGCGTTAGAAACTTTGCCTTTTATGTCGGAGAAAAAATTGGTAATAATAAAAGATAGTGAAGGGCTAAAAAATAAAGAAGTTAATGCTTATTTAAAAAATTATTTGGTAAGTCCACTTGATACAACTGTTCTTATTATTGACGAGTGCGAAAGTTCAAGTTTTTCTGAACTTGAAAAAATAGAAAATGTTTGCACTGTTGATTGTAGTAGGGTGGAAAGAAATATATTAGAAAGTTTTGTAATAAGGTCTTGTAAAAACAAAGGTTTTGAAATTTATACAGATGCCATAGAATGTTTAATTGATTTTACAGATGGATATATGAGCAAACTTGAAATTGAACTTGAAAAACTAATTAGTTTCAAGTTTAATGAAAAGGTTATAACTAAAAAAGATGTTCAAGAAAATGTTTCGAAAAGTGATGAATATCAGATTTTTGCTTTGACCAATAGTTTATTTAATAAAGATGCTGAAACCGCACTTTTTATAGTTGATGATATAATAAAAAACAAAAAAAATGTATCGTCTATTTTAAGTTTAATTTATACCCACATAAGACGTTGTTTTTATATCAAAATTGCAAAAGAATTGCCGTCAGAGATTGCGAAAATGCTTGATATTAAAGAGTTTGCGGTTAAAAAACTGAAAGAGAAAACCATGAGTGTGTCGGCAAAAAAACTTAAAGAAATGTTAATTTTATGTAAAAACACAGACTATAATGTTAAAAGCGGTAATGTCGATTTGGTGACGGGAATTTATAATTTAGTTTTTACGATTTTGGTTGAATGTTAAAATTTTTAAAAATTAAAACAATATTTTTAAGCTAAAAGTAGGTGCACGCAAAATTTTATAAATTGGCAAATAATGAAAATGAATGAGAAAAAACATTTTACAAAATAGATTTTTTAGTAAGAGTGAAATAATTAAAAATGGGGAGAAATATGAAAATTTTTTCAATTAGTGATTTACATTTAAGTGAAAATAGTGACAAGCCTATGGATATTTTTGGTCCAGTTTGGGAAGGTGCGTTTGAAAAAATATGTGCTGACTGGCAAAGTAAAGTTAGTGATGATGATATAGTTTTGCTTTGTGGGGATTTAAGCTGGGCTATGAAACTTGAAGATGCAAAGGCTGATTTAATGTTGCTTGAAAAATTGAATGGTAAAAAAATATTGCTAAAAGGTAATCATGATTATTGGTGGCAAGGTATTACGGCTTTAAGAAGCATTCTTCCAAAAGATTTTTATGCAATTCAAAATGATGCGTTAAAAATTGATAATTATGTGTTTTGTGGAACTAGGGGCTGGATTATTCCAAGTGGTAAATTCGATACGGAAGAAAATCAAAGAATTTATAAGCGTGAAGTTGAAAGGCTTAAACTTTCTTTGCAAGCGATGACCAGACTAAAAAATGATGGTGACAAAGTTATTTGCTTAATGCACTATCCACCTTTTCTTCAAAATGAAGAAGATACGGGGTTTACTGAATTAATTGAAAAATATAATGTAGATATTGTTGTTTTTGGGCATATTCATAAAAATTTGAGTGGCTATAAATTTAAAACAACAAAAAATGGAGTTGAATATTATTTAACTTCTTGTGACTTGCTTGAAAATAAATTGGTTGAAATAAAATAGTGAGAAGGAAGATAAAAAAGTTAAATTTTAAATTTATTTTTTTACAAACTTAAATAATATTGTTGTTAATAACAAGGTTAATATGAAAGATTTGAAACAAAAATTTGCGAAAAATTTTTTAATATTAACCTTTTTTATATAAATTTATATAAATTTTCAAAAAACTATATACATTTTTAATTTTTTTTGTTATAATAAGGAAAAATATAGATAAAGGGAAAATTTATGAGATTAATTTTGTTGAATGGAATTGTTGCTCAAATTGGACAAGGCATAAAAGATGTCTTTTTTTGGATTTTATATACAATTTTAAAAGCACTTTGCTATGTTGTTGATTTGTGTCAATTGCTTGTGAAAAAACTTGCGGGAATTGATACTAGCGGAATGCTTTGGGGTGATAAAGTGGTAAGCGGTGCAGAAGATAGTTCAACGGTTACTGGCGACCTTGTGGAAATTATAATTAGAAGTGATATTGTAAGAAACTTATTCATTTCACTTTTGGTTTTAGGAATCATTTTACTTTTGATTGTAACTTTCGTTGCAATTTGGAAAAGTGAATGGGATTTTGGAAAAGATGGAAACAGCAAAACAAAAACTATAAATTCAGCATTAAAAGCGTTATTTAACTTTATTGCTGTTCCAGTTATTGCATTTTTTGGAATTTTTGTTGGAAATGCTTTGCTTCGTGCTATTGACGGGGCAACTGGTGGCTCAAATGAAAAATCGATGACAAGTTTTGTTTTAAGTTCGGCGTTTTCAGATGCGTGCAGATATAATTACCGCTATGAGGGCGATAATAATGCTTGGGTTAATGCAAACCTTACTGTTTATTATGAAAAAGATAGCGAAGGAAATTTTGTGCTTGATGAAAGCGGAAACAGAAAAGTTACTGGTCAAGGAATATTAAATTATTTTAGAAGCAGTAATGGAGATGTTCAAGTTGATCAAATTTTAGATGCGTTTAAAAATGATCACACAATAAGCAAAGATAAAGTTTCAAGTGCTAAATACCGAANNGAATATACCGAAGCGTTGGTAGAAGGTAAATTTACATTTACTTTTGACAATGGCGATTTGGTTACAATGTTCTTTGATAATTCAAAAATTAATTACATTTTAATTTACATAGTTTTATTCTTTATGATTAAAGCAATGCTAACAATTACATTTGGGCTTGTAAAACGTTTATACTATGTTGTGATATTGTTTATTATTTCGCCTCCAATTGTGGCAATGGCTCCAATAAACGACAAGGCTCTTGGAAGTTGGCGAAGTGCGTTTATTTCAAATCTTTGCAGTGCGTTTGTAACGATTGGAATTTATAATATTTTCTTATCAATTTATCCAGCTTTTGAAAAAATTAAATTTCCAGGCGTTGGAAGTTTTGTAAATTTCTTTGTTTCATTATTAATGATTAGTGTTGGATTAATGTGTATTGATTCAATCTCTGGAATGATTGCAAAATGGTTTGGTGTTGGTGAATTGTATTCAGATTCTACTGATAAAGGAAAATCTATTTGGGGCGGAGCATTCTCTAGAGCGGGCTCTGGATTTAAACCTTTAACAATGGGTCTTGGTGCAGTTGGAAAAGCAGGTCAATTTGTAACAACCGCAAGATATGAAGGGCTTGGAGCGGCTGCTAAAAATTTAAAAACAGATACAACAGGTGCTATAAAAGGTGCGTTTGATAAAACTCCAATCAGTACAATGTATAAGGCTTCTGGAATGACAGAAGGTCTAAAAACCTTTAAAGATGATAGTAAGCATAAACAAACACTTGGGGTTAAGGATATAGTAAAAGGTCGTGAAGAGGCAAGAATAAGTGCGGCAAAAAGTGCAGATAGTTATTTGAGCAAGTTGGGTCTTGATCCTGCTACTATGGGAGGACTTGATCGTAAACATGCTTATAATGATATTATTAATTCAAAAGATGCTGGACAAAGAAATAAATTTTTAGGTATAAAAAATAAAATTGCAGAAATTGAAAAAGTGGCTGAAAAAGATAGAAATCCTCAACAAGTTGAAGATTTGAAAAAATTAAAATCTGATATGACTAAATATAGTAAAGAGCGTCAAGAAAGATTCTTAAATGAACAAGGTTATATTGATTCTTATGAAAATGAGAAAAAATTGGGTAGCACTTGGGCAAGCACAAGACGACTTGTTAGAGATAAAAATGGAATGGCTCAAACTGCTGGTGCGGCACAAAAAGCTGAAGCAACAAAAGATGCTATTGCAAAACAAACTGCTAAAAATGACGCTGAAGCAGAACTTGTAAAAAAAGAAATTCAAAATGCTAATGCTAAAATTGTTGAAGCAAATAAGGCAAAAACAAAAGCTGAAGCCGAAGAAATTTTGAAAACAACGAAAGAGAGTGTTCAAGAACTTAAAAAGAGAATAAGTGATACAAAGGCTCTTGATAAAGCAAACAAAAAACTTGACCAAATTTTAGATAATCTAAACAGAAAAGGCAAGAAATAAAAAAATAAAATCAACCTTAAATCAAGGTTGATTTTTTTATGTTTATGTTTATGTTTATGTTTATGTTTATGTTTATGTTTATGTTTTAATAAAAAATTAACAAAATAGAAATGTGGGTTTTAAACAATTTATTTAGCATTTTATTATCGTCATAAAAATTAAAAATAAATGATATGGTAGAAAAGCGTGTTAAACAAGAAAATAAAAAATTTATAATAAAAATATTGCAAATAAAATGTTGTTAAATATTTGTAAAAAATTTATAATTAGTATAAAATATATATAATATATACTTAAATATTAAATTAAAAATATAAGTGGGGGAAATATGATACACAACATTCCGAAGAAAACAAAAGTTAAAATAGAACTTGCGTATGGCTTTAATTTGATGGATTTAATTTTAATGATTATTTTGGCGGCTGGGCTTGTTTTAATAATTGTTAGTAATATTCCATATAAAGTTATAATAGCAATCAGTTATGCGTCATTATCAGTTATGCTTTTTATTAATGTGACCGATGGCGTAAGGCTTTATTATTCTGTGGTGCTGTTATTCAAATTTATGGCATACTCAAAAAAATATTCTTTAAACAAAGAAAAGGGATATAAAGATATAAAGCAATTAATTCCTTACGAGCGTATTTATCAAGAAAAATTTATTGACTTTGGTGGATATTATGCCGAAGTTATTGAAATTAAACCTCTTGAATTTTTCATGCTTGAAGAAATTAAACAGGATATGTTAATAAGGACTTTTTCAGGTTCTTTATCAAGACTTAACCCCGACCAAGAGGCTAATCTTATTAAGGTAAGAAAACCTATTGTTTTTGACCATTACATTGAAAACGATGAAAGAAAGTTTGAAACATTAAACAATCAATTAGAAAGTGGTGAAGTAACAGAAGAAGAAACTGTTGCCAGGTATCAAATATTCGAATCTCGTATTAATTTAATGACTCAAATTAACGAAAGTAGAACTTTTGTTGGCGATTTCTTCTATTTTGTGGTTTACGATAAAAATATAAATGCTTTAAATGATGTGTGTGAAGGTATTACAACACAATTAACAAATAGTGCTATACCAATTCACGCAAAAATCATTCAAAACAAAGATTTAGCAACATTTTTAAAGGCAAATTATACAAGTGATATAGATATAAAAGAAGCGGATAACCTTACACAAGAAGGTTTGGTTACATGGAGTCTTCCAAAGAAAGTTCAGTTTAAAGCAAATTATACTTTAATAAATGGCGAACCTAAACGAATTTTTAATATAACTGATTATCCTCTTCAAGTTCCAAATGCTTGGGGGTATGCGCTATTTGCTATTCCAGGTGCTAGGGTTACAATGAAAATAAAACCAATTCAGCGTTTTGATGCCGAAAAAATGCTAGATAAAGCATTAATGGAAATGGAAACTAAACTTTCTTATTCGGCAAGAGAAAGTAAAAGAATTGAAAATCAAACACATTTAGAAACTTTAAGAAACTTGCTTGTAGAAATTAAAAATAGTAATGAAAACTTGTTTAATTGTAATATGTTTATTACAGTTGACGATTCAAGAAAAAAAGAAGTTCGTTCACAACTTAAACAACAAGGTTTTAGATATTCGGAAATGTTTGGTAGGCAAGTTGATGCGTTTATTTCATCAAGTTTAACAAGGGTTGATTTTATCAAGGAAGGCAGACGTGGAATAAACACAACAAGTTTGGCAGCAATCTTCCCATTTGTTAGTGGTGCGGTTATGGACGATGATGGATTCTATCTTGGTTATAACGAGCAATATGGAAATATCTTTGTTGACTTTTTCAGAAGAGATTCAGAACGTGTAAACTCTAACATGATGATTATCGGAAAATCAGGTGGTGGAAAATCATTTGCGACTAAAACCTTACTAACAAATATGGCAGCAGATAACAGTAAAATATTCATTCTTGACCCAGAAAAAGAATACGATTTCTTAACAGATAGTTTGAAAGGTCAAATTATCGACGTTGGTTCAGGACTTCAAGGGCGTATTAATCCATTCCACATAACACCATCGTTAAAAGAAGACGAAGATGAAAGAAAAGATGGCGATTATAAAACAACAACGCTTGATGTCCAAGACGATTATAATGCTCACTTACAATTTTTGGAACAATATTTTAGAGTTATTTTTGAGGGTATGGATAGTGACTCGTTTGAAAAAATAAATAGTTTGGTTATTGAAATGTATAAACG
>DLSG01000060.1 GCA_002501285.1 Christensenella sp. UBA7868
AATATTTTGTTTTCAAAAGTATCATTTTTAAGTGTTTTTACATCATTTTCATTAAATTTTTCGCAATTTATTAAAACTTTTTTATTATAACTATTAGTTATTATGGTAAAACTTTCACACTGCGAATTTATAAGGTAATTTGTTTTAAACACCTGTGGGTAAAACTGAAAAGCATATCCAAGACCAGCACAAACTACACACATTAAAACAATAATGGCTTTCACTTTAATTTTTAAATTTACTATTCCGCTTACACAAATTAAACCAAAATAAAATAGTAGATTGTAAATTAATGGAACCGAAAAAGTTTCAAAAACACACTCCGATACTGCTCCAAATCCTTTTGTTAAAGCAATAATCGAATCCATTCCAAATTGCGTAATTTTAAATAAAAACCCAAAAGGCAAAATTAAATTTAAAACCACAAATACTATTGTAAGCATAAAAATTAAACTAAATAAAGGAACAATTAAAACATTTGCGATAACCGCTAGAAAACTTAAACTTTTAAAGTTATGAAATAAAATTGGAAATGTACCAAGTTGAGCAGAAAGAGTTACAACAAAAGTAGATGAAATTTTATTATCAAAACCGATTTTTTTAAATAGTTTTGTAAAAATTGGTGATAACAAAATTATCCCCGCACACGCAGAAAAACTTAACTGAAAACCAACATCAAAAACATAAAAAGGTTTAAATAATAATATCAAAATTCCCGCAAAAGAAAGTGCCGATAAACTATCATATCTCACTTTTCCACTCATATCAGCAAAAGCAAAAACGATGCTCATAATACTTGCTCTAACAACGCTTGGCGAGAAAGAACAAATATACGAATACAAGCACAAAATTATTGTTAAAATTATAAAACTATATTTCTTTTTAACTTTGCATAAATTTAAAATAAAATAAATTAGTGTTGCTAAAAATCCAATATGTAAACCTGATACGCAAAGCAAATGTGATGTCCCCGAAATAGAAAAACCATCTAAAATATTATCATCAAGCAAAGTTTTGTCACCAAAAATTGACGCAAAACTGATTGCCACCGAATTATAAGTTAAATTATCAAATAAAATTTGCTTAACTTTTTCTCTACATTTTTCATCAAATTTTAGCGTTCCTTTACTTGTTTCAACAACATCTTCAGAAGCATAACAAAAATATTTTAAATTGTTTTTATAATAATAACTGTTAAATTTACCATCTTTTAAAATATCCGCTACAACCAAATTTGCTTTAAATTTTAAACTATCTCCAACATTAATCTCTGGCATTTCGTCATTACAATAAAGTGAAAAACCAATTTTACCATTCACTTTTTCACTATTGTTAAGCACACAATTTTCTAAAATTAAATAATAACCTCTATTTTGCTCTGAACAACTAGAAACTCTACATGAAATTTCAACATTTTCTCGCTCTATAATGTTATTATTGAAAATTTTAAAATTTAAAGTGCTTAAACCAAAAAATATAAAAAAACCTATTAAAAATGTTAATATGAACTTATTTGCAAATGTAAATTTATTACTTTTTGAAAAAATACTTGAAAAAACATAAAAAAGAAGCAATAACGAAATAATAACCAAAAAAATAATAAACGCCACCAAATTATGCTTTATCACGAAAAGCGAAAAAACAACGCCTAAAATAGCGCCCAAAAAAATCATTAAAAGCGGTCTTAAATTCATTATCTTTTGCATTTTATTTAATTATAACAAAATTTTATAAACTTTTCAAAAAATATTGTAATCTTTTTAAAATTTATGCTATAATATGTTCATGCTCCCATAGTCAAGAGGTTAAGACGTCGCCCTCTCACGGCGAAGTCAGGGGTTCGATTCCCCTTGGGAGTACCAATTAGAGAATTTTTCTATTATTTAATTAAAAAATAAAAATTTTAAATTTTATTGGAGGCTGAAAAATGACTTTATCAGAAAAAGAATTAATGGAACTTAAAAGCAAAAGAGCAGAAATTGAGGCTGAATTAAGTGATGCTGAAAAAGAGTATGACGAATGTTTTAAAAATCTTCTTGCTCACCAAGTTGAATCCGCAAACAGAATTAATGAATGTTTAACCATTGAAGAAATGTATCGTATTGCTGATGATGCAGAATTTCAAAAAGAATACGAAGAATTAAAATCGGCAGTAGAAAGTGCAAAACAACGCAAGTCTGAACTTGAAAATCAAATAAAAGATATTGATGCTGAAATATTAGACGTAGTTTTAAATTATTAATCAAAATTTATAAATTGTTTTAAACATAAAATAAATTAAATATACATTTTTAATAATTTATAAACAATTTATTCCCCCCCCATGTTTAAGAATTTGATATTATAAAAATAAATAAAATAACAAAAATATAATTAAGTATATTTTTTCAAATTTTATAAATAAAAAACCTTTGAATAATTTCAAAGGTTTTTTTGATTAATTTTTACAAATTTTTATCTTATTTTATATGTTTTAATTTCCTTGTATTTTTCGAAATTTGATTAATTTTTAATATTAAATAATTTCTATATTACAATTTTATTTATACAAACTTATAAAATAAACTTTTAACAATTTGCAAATTAATCTTTCATTTGATAATAACTTCCGCTATGTTGTGTAGCAGGAAATCTTTGACCTTGTTCTAAATAAACTTCACCACCACAATTTCCGCTTTCATCATAAGCGTAGTAGTTTCCAGTTTTTGGGCAAATTTCGCCCGGTCTATGTTTTTCCATATTTATTCCTCCCAAGTTTATGTTTTGCAGTTTTCAAGAAAATATTTATAAAAAATATTAATTTTTTTGTCTTTTTTTGCTATAAAATGCTCAATTTTTTAGACATTTTTTAACTTTAAATTAATTAAATTTAGTTTAGTCCAGTTTTAGTTTAGTTTTTATTTCTATTGCTCATTTTTATCATCGAATTTTTATATTTTCATTTGTTTTTTTTGATTTCTCATTTGTTTTTTAATTTCTGTTATTTTAAATATATATTAATATATTAAATTTATCAATTAAAAATAGCGTTATAATTTTGTTTATAACGCTATTTTATTAAATTAATATTTTGATTATTTTAATTATTAATAATTTTCTTTTCTAATTTCAAAATAAGACATAGAATGAGCACAAACTGGACAAATTTCTGGGGCTTTTGTTCCCATAACCAAATGTCCACAATTACGACATTCCCACATTTTAACTTCACTTTTTTCAAAAACTTGTTTTGT
>DLSG01000086.1:0-4448 GCA_002501285.1 Christensenella sp. UBA7868
CTCATAATATTCTCCTAACAATTTAATTCTATTGCGTATTGATTTTTGCTTGCAAGCGTGACGCCCAAAATTTCATCAAATCTTTGCTCGTCATCTGGAATATATCTTCCCACTTTTATCACTATATTGTCAAGAGTTTTAAGTTCATTTATTTTGTCTTGAATTTCAGATTCTTTATAGCCCGTATAAATAACAATTATATCATGATTGTTATAATCAAATCTTAAAAGTTTTATAAAAGAAATTAACTCTTTAAAACTATCCATTGGTTCTAACCCACCAAACACAATAGCTTCAGTTAAAGGGTTTTGAATATATCTTTTTATTATTTCATTGTCGTCAATATTTTGTATTTTAGCCTTTCTTAAATTATCATTTTGACAAATTGAGCAATCAAGACCAAGTTCTTTATAACATTTTCCACTGCAAAATGGACACGCTATAAGCATAGAAATTTTTTTATAATTTATGCAATCTTCGTCTTTAATTTCTACAACTCTCATTTTCAATTTCTCCAAGGTTATACCATTTTCGGTTATTAAATTCTTCATAGCGTTCTTTTGAATAAGATTTTGAAGGTGTTAAAAAGCCAACAATTCTAGTAAATTCATCATATTTAGGTTTACCACATTTTGGACAACAGCCATCTCCAATATAAGCGTGTTCGCTTTCACAAACTGATATTTTTTTGTTAAAACAACTGTAAATTACGCCACTTTTCCCAAGATAATTTAATATCTTCCATGCCTGCTCAAAGTTATTAAAATTCCCTTCTACATTTATATGCGAAATCTGTCCACCGCCACATTTACTGTCAAGCAAATGCCCTAATCTAACTTTTTCGTTAATTGAACATTTTTCTTGAAGAGGAATCCATTGATTAGAATAAATGTTTTCATGATGTTTTTCAGGATAAAACATATCATCTTTTTTTCGTAGTTTTACATTGGCACTTTCCGCTGGAATCGCTTCAACATTAATTGAATAATCAAAGTCATACTCTTCTTTTTGTGCGTTTATACTATCTAGTATTCGTTCAGCAAATTCAAGCCCACTATCATTATATTTTACATTACCAAATTCATCTTCATCTATTCCGCCAAATTCTCTAACAGCCTCATACATCGCTGTTATTCCAATTGTGTTATATTGATTTTCAAGTTTTAATAGGCCATAAGTATAATTTGGAAGAAGCCCCTTTTCAATGTTTCTTGAAATGATATGACGAACAATATCCAAAGTTTTTACAACTGTGTCAACACGGTCACGAAGCAATTTAAAAAATACTTCTTTATCCCCTTTGCTATCAAGAGCCACACGCCTTAAATTTATTGTATTTACTTTAACCGAACCAATACTCAAACTTGTTCCGCCAATACTGTTAATAAATCCTAAATCTTTCTTTTTATGAACATCGTTTAAGTTGTTTACAAGCCTGCAACACGAACTTAAACTTGTAACATCACTTCCCAAATAAAAGTTTCCGTCACACCATTCCATATTTTCTTTGCAAGCCCATTTAGCGAACTCTTCATCTTGAAATTTTCCATCTCTATATAAAAGTGAATATGTAATAACTGGAAATGTAGCCATCATACTGTGTCTAATTTCTTTTACAACATCCATAAACACTTTTTGATGTTCAATAATGCCTTCAATATTGTCAATAACAAATTGCCCATCAGGATAAGTTCTTCCACCAAAAAGTTCTATTAAATAATTTCTATCCATTATTGTGATATTTGTAAAAGCACTTTGAATAACTCTTAAATATGGCTGATTTAAGTCATAAACAAATTTTTGAAAACATTGTCTGCGATAATATTCTGGGTCTTTAAGATAAAAACCATTTTCGACATCATTTTTCCAAAACCAGTAAGAATAAACAAGATAAGACGGAAGTCCAACTGCCCCAGATTGTCTGTTAGAAAGCCAGCCTATATATTCTAAACAATGGTCATTAAAGGTTGTAAGATGTTTTGCTGGTTCGGTTTTAAATTTATTTATAAAAAACAACCCTTTTTCAACAAGCAAATCTAAATCTACCGCATAACAATAAGGAATAAAAGTTGCCGTAGGAAAATCGTGAAGATAAGTTTCTCCAATCCACTCACTCTCTAACCATTTTTTTGCTTGCATTACTCCATATTTCTTTTTTAGTTCATAAAAAATTTTGTTCATAGCAAGAAGTTTACAATGAGGCTCTGCCATGTTATGTATTAAACTTGTAACATCTTTAGTGTCGGAATTTGCGTTAGGATTTATTGAAATGTCAACAACCTTACTTGATTTATCAATAAAATTATCAATAAAATAAGTAAAGTTTAAGTTGTCATTAGAAACTCCATTTAATTTCGTTAAATCTTCGCCATACTTATTTTTTAAATCATTTAAACAAGCAATAAAATCTTTATCTAAATTATTATTAAAGTCTATAACCATAATCTTCACTCCTATTAGTTGTTAAAATATTTTCAATATTACTTTGCAATTCAAAATTATTTACAAACATAACCGCTTTTGCAAAATCATAAAACTCTCCATCAACTTCAAGTACAGGGACTTGCAAAATGTTTTTTTCTTTTAACTTTTCTAAATCAGAAATTTCGTTATACCTAATATTTTTTTGTTTTAGTTTAATTTCCAAAATTTTGCATTTTGGACAACCAGTTGAGTAAAGATTAATCATAAATTTTCTCCTATTTTTTTTGTTTTATCCATTTTTTAACCTTAAATTTTGGTTTTAAATTGTTTTTTCTACTTGTTTTAGTTATTAAATTATAAATACCATAAAAATCAACCAAAAACACAACATCTTGTGGTTTGTTAAAAATGAATACACAACATATAGTATTATGATTAACAAAAAAAATCAACTAAATTTAACATATTTTTAAAAAAATTTAAAAAAAAATTTTTTCATAACTAATTTTTATGAAAAAATCTTATTCTGTTAAAATTTAAAATAAAAATTAAACTTTAATACCATAAAAACAACTTTAAATTTTATTAAAAAATTGTTTTTTAGCCAATGCTTCGTTTGTAAAAAAATAAATATTGTTGAGCGTAACCTGACAAATCTCCAAAAATATCTAAAAGATTGTTTCTAATTTCTTTAACGGATATTTCGCTTTTATCTTTTGAAAAGTAACTATAATAAACTTTCTTAATCCAAGTATCAACTGGAAAAACGTCAAATTTATTAAAACCAAACAGTAGCACGCAGTCGGCAACTTTTGGCCCAATTCCCGACAAGTTTAACAAAACAGGAATACAGTCTGAACTTTTATTATTATATATAAAATCATAGTGAAAGTTTTCTAATTGCCTTGTACAATTATATAAATATTGTGCTCTATACCCCGCCCCCATTTCAACAAAATCTGTCACACTTGCTTTTAAAAGTTGTTTTTGAGTTGGAAACGCATAAAAGTCCTCTTCTTTATTATATGTTCCAAATTTTTCACAAATTTTTTCAATTATACTTTGTATTCTTTTAATATTATTATTTGCCGAAATTATAAAAGATATAATCATTTCAAAAGGGTCTTGCTTTAAAATTCTAATTCCTGGTGCAAAAGCAATAGCGGGCTTTAACGCTTCAAAATTTGATAGTTTTTGTTTTATCTCGCCATAATCGGTGTTTAAATCGAAATAATTAATAAAGTAATTTACATCTTTTGTTATAATTTCAACACTATTATTATTGCTTTTTATTATTGCTTTTTTATCTTTGCTGTAAACAACAAAATCTTCCCCAATCTTTTTATATCTAAAAATTTGACCACAACTTAAAATGTCTAAAACATTAAAATCTTCCAAACTTTTAATGATTATTTTTTCATCTTCTGTAACATATTTTTTCATACATTTATTTTAGCAAATTTCGTCAAAAAACGCAATAAAAACATCAAATTTATTGCCATTTTAAATAATAATTTAAACTAAATTTTTATAAAAAAAGTGTTAATTTAAAATAATTACAAAATTACTTTAAACCAACACTTTAATTAAAATCAATTATTCATTAACGATATTAACACATTTTTTGTCTTTTGCTTTATAACCGAATTTTACAACGCCATCAGTTAAAGCAAACAAAGTGTAATCTTTACCCATTCCAACATTTTTACCTGGATGGATTTTTGTTCCTCTTTGACGAACAATAATATTACCTGCTAAAACGCTTTCGCCATCATATTTTTTAACGCCTAGACGTTTTGCAATGCTATCTCTACCGTTTTTAGTGCTTCCGCCACCTTTGTGGTGAGCAAATAACTGTAAATTAATAAACATCATATATTTCCTCCAATTTAACAAATTTTTTGTAACCCGATTGAATATCGAGTAAGCCTTCTTTCATTGTTTGAACAATAGCATCAACTTTTATTTGATCCTCGCTTGACAAATCTTGACCTATTACAAAACATAAATAGCCATCTTCAACT
>DLSG01000086.1:4461-14405 GCA_002501285.1 Christensenella sp. UBA7868
TTCATAGTCTATATCAAGCCCAACAACTTTAATCAGCCCAAGTAGAGCGGTTTGAGTTATTGCGGAAATGCTTGCGCACACTATGTCGTCAGAATTTTTATAGCCAGCGTGACCCGAAACTAAAACTTTGCTTATTTTATTATCATCGTTATAATAAAGTTCAATATTCGTCATTATTTAACTTCAACTAATCTTAAAGTTGTGAAAGGTTGACGATGACCTTGACGTTTTCTAACATTCTTTTTTGCTTTATAACGGATAACAATAATTTTTGCTTCTTTGCCTTGTTTAACAACTTCGCATTTTGCTGTTTTTGCTAAATATGGATTTCCAGTTTCAATTTTGTCGCCATCAACTAGCATTAAAACTTTTAAATCTACATTTTCGTTTACATTAGCATCGATTTTTTCTACATTAAAACAATCGCCAACAGAAACTTTATATTGTTTTCCACCTGTTTCTAAAACACAAAACATAAATTTTCCTCCTTGCTAAAACTCGCTACGAAAGGCGAAATTATCACTAATTTTCTTTTTAATCCTTGCCCTTAATATGCGGTACGCATAAAATCTACCACAAAAACTCACTTTTGTCAATCAATTTTAAAAAATAAATAAAAAAACAGTAATTATTTTTTACTGCCTTTTTATAAATTTATCTAATTTTACTAATTTAACTTCAAGTTTTAAAATTTTTATCAAAATAATGTTATAAAAATTTTATTTAAACACTACCGCCAAGTTATTTCCATTCGAAATTATATAAAACTATAGGATTAGAATAAGAACTAAACAAATATATTATAATATCTTAATATTTAATAAAACTAATAAAACTTAAATCTAACTAAAAATAATATTGCGTTTATTCAAAATTTTAAATATAAAATTCACTATCAGAATTATTAGATAAACGAATTTCTTTTGCATTTTTTAAAATTTCGTCACATAATTCACTGCTATTAAAAGAATAGGATTCAAATTTTTTCAATTTTGAAAAATCATATTCATTAAGGGTGCTGTTTGAATATAGAAAAGCCTTTCCCATATATTTTAATTTAGGTGCGATAAATTTTTTAATATTATTATTTTCAAAAAGAAAATATTTTCCTACATATTTTAGTTTAGGGAGAACAAGTTCAGTTAAATTTTTATTTAATGATAAGCAAGTATCTCCTATATATTTTACATTTGGAATTTCTAATTTTTCAAGTTTTTCATTCCAATTTAAAAATTTTCCAGCCATAAATTCTAATTTTGGAAGAGATAATTCCTTTAAAGCATTATTTGCAAATAAAAACGAATAACCTGCCCCTTGAAGATTTGGAAGATTTGCAATAGTTAAATCTTGATTATTTGTTAAAAAATCATTTTCAGCATATTTTAAATTTTTTAAATCAATCTCAACCAAGTTTTCGTTTAAGTTTAAAAATCCAGAACCTGCATACTTTTGATTTGGGTTTGAGTATTTTATCATAGCATTAGTTTTTCCAGCAACAACAACGATTTTTTCGCCTTTTTCGGGGTAAATTTCTATTTCTTTGTCTTTATCTTTATTTATAAACAATTTTAAATCCTTAATTTTTCCAATTGCTTTTATAAAAGAATCATCTTTATTATAATCAAAAGTATTAATAGTTTTATTTTTAAAATCAAATAGATATTCATCTACAAGCAAATATCTTGCTTTATCAAAATATCTTTCCCCAAATTTGTCAATCATAATGTTGTTTTCACAAAAATAAACATACTCTGATTTTATATTATAATAATGAAGTTTATTAGTACTTGCAGATTTTACAAAATGTCTTAATTGAAAATCTTCTTCTTTAATTTCAAGATTAATATTATAATCTCTAACAAAAGCATCAGTTAGTCCTGGAATAATGTTATCAAGATTATTTGAAAAAGTTGCGTCAGGATTTTTTACCGAATGATTATACCTATTTTTGATTGATAAAATGCTACTTGGCCCTTTTGTAAATTGTATTGAAATTACACTTGTTCCATATTCGTCTTCTCGTTTTGGATTGCAAAAAGTATCTCTATCTATTTTTTCTGCATTCTTTTTAACCGCAAACCAAACTCTACAAGTATTTAGTCGCCTGTCTCTAAATGTGCAAATTTGTTCCCCAACCGTATAATATTTTCTAAAATATTGAATATCTTTTTCGGTTTTACATTCTGGATAAAGTTTATATCCAGCCTCTTTCATAAGTTCAACTGCACTTTTAGAAGAGTCTATATTTTCCCCAGACAAAGATTTACCACTCTTTGAATATATAAACCGAGTAAAATCTTCAAGCCTGTCTTCAGACACAAGCATTTCATAAAGTTTTCGTGTTGGAGCAAAATAATTGTAAATAGTAGATGATAAAAGCCCTGAATCCTCTAAAAGCGTAGGAAAAAGATGTCTTGCTAGATGAGCAAAATCTTCACCATAATATTTTTTCAAAATTTTTAAATCTTTATTTTCCATTTTACCCTTTTATTTTATATTACTTTGTTTTTCTTTATTTTATATAATTTACTTTGTAAGAAAATAATCTAAATCTAAATTATGTTTAGAGTTTTTAAGCAATGATAAATTTTGTTTTATAAATCCTTTTGAACAATACTCCAAATTAGGTGCGTTTAAATATTCAACACCAAAACACCAATTTAAGAAGTTGTCCCCTATTTTTTCAACTTTTGGAAGTTCCACCTTTTTTACTTTCTCGCAAAAAGTAAAGCAATGAGAGCCAATATCTCTTAAATTAGGAAAATTTAATTCGGTTACATTTATAGATTCTAAAACATGATTTCCAATACTTTTTAACTTTGGCAAATTAAGTTTTGTTAAAACTTTATTGTCCGGTAAAATTAAATTTTGCGTTGTTTCAAGTTCTGGCAAATCTAAATTTTCTAAACTTCTATTATAAAGTAAAAAATTATTTCTAATATGCTTTAATTTAGGTGCAATAAATTCTTTCAAACTTTTGTTATAGCGTAAAAAATCGTCATTAATGTACATTACATTTTCTAAAACGACCTTTTTCATTCCCCTATTTTCTTCTAAAAAACCATATTCAATATATACAACATTTGGATTTATGTACTCTTCAATTTGATTAAATCTATCTATTTTAATTTCAACCTTTTCTCCTTCTTTTGGATAGACTTCAATAACTTTTCCCTTGCTGTCAATTCGGCTAAAAACTTTTATATCTCTAATTTCCCCAACAGATCTAACAAAACTGTCATTTTCTCCATAATAATAAGAATAAATTTTCTTTTGCTTTAAATCTACAATAATATCATCAATAAGGATTTTTGAACTTTTATCTAAATTAATTATTTCGCTATCTTGGTCTATAATAACATTATTTTCGCAATAATATATGCCATTATTAACAACATTGTATTTATAAAATTTTCCGTCTGGGGCTTTTACGAAATTATATTTAGAAAGTCCTACTTCTTCACTGTTTACTGAACATATCTCAAATTTTTTTTCAAAGGCGTTAGTCAGCCCAATAGCAATGTTGTCTAGGTTATTAGAAAAAGTTGCGTCAGGGTTTAAAACCATATGATTATATCTATTTTTAATTGATAAACAGCCACCTTCTTTTGTGTATTGAATTGAAATAACACTTGTCCCATATTCATCTTGTCGGCGAGGATTTTTAAAGTTTTCCCTTTTAATTTCATCTACATTTTTTTTAACGGCAAACCAAACTCTGCAATAATCTAATCTTCCACCATTAAAAGTGCATAATTTTTCATTATCTTTGTAATATTTTTTAAACTTTTGAATATCTTCTTCGGTTTCACATTCAGGATAAAGAATATATCCTGCTTTGTCAAAAAGTTCATAAGGAGATTTAAAACCTTTACATTCTATTTTTTTGTTTATATGAAATTTAGAATAAATATAATTTTTAAATTCGCTAGTTGTGTTAGATTCTTTTAATGCGTCATAAAGGCTGTGACTATCTGCAAAGTTTTCTGAAATTATTTTAGATAGTTTCCCCTCTTCTTCCAAAATTGTAGGAAAAAGAGTTCTACACAGATGTGCAAAATTTTCGCCATAATGCTTTTTTAGATATTTTAAATCCTTGTTTTCCATTAATCCTCGCATTAATTCGTATTAATTATTTTGTAAAATTTTTATTAAAATTTAAAAAACGAAATTATTATTTGCTTTGTTATTTCTAAAATTTTTTAAACATTTTTCTTTAAGAATTTTTCTTTTTATGTCTTCTTCCAATCGTGCATCTCTTGTTAAAAATCCTTTGCCGATATATTTTATTTTTGGCATATTTAATTCTTCTAATTTTGAATAATTTGAATAATCCATCATAAACCAACTTTCAATATACTTAACTTTTGGAAGATTAAGTTTCCTTAATGTGGTGTTGTACAATAAAAATCCGCTTGAAATTATTTCAGCACTATCTAAATTTATTTCATACAATTTGTTATTAGATGCCATAAAGTACTTACCAATTTTTTTTGCTTTTGGAAGACTTATTTTATAAGCCGAAGAATATTCAAAAAAATTGTTTCCCACATCTTTAACTTCTGGAAGATTAATTATCTTTAAAGTTTGATTATAAGTTAAAAAATTATCCCCAACTATTGAAAGTTTTGGTAAATCCAAATTTTTTAATGCAATATTATGAGTTAAAAAATTTGAATGTGTACGCCTTAAATTAGGAGCATAAAGTTCTTCAATCCCTCTGTTTCGCATCATAAAGTTTTTATGAATTTCTTCTACGCTTGGAAGCGATAGTTTTTTTAAAGTTGAGTTGTAAATCAAACAAGCATAACCAATCTTTTTTACATTTGGGACATCTAAACTTGTTAAAGTGCTGTTTAAACTCATAAATGAATTTCCAAGAACTTTACAGTTTGGATTAGAATACCCTATAATTTCATTACGTTTATTTATTGTTATTTCAATATCATTACCTTTTTTAGGGGTTATTATCAAAACTTTATTTTGTCCGTCATTTTTAAGTTTTAAATCTTTAACTTTTCCAATCGCATCAATAAAACTTGAAAAATATGTCATATAACCCAAAGCACAATAAGGAATTATTTTTTTCTTTTCAAAATCAACTATGAAACTATCCATTAATAAAGTTTTGCTTTTGTCTAGTTTTAAAGTAGTAAAATTATCAATTATAACATTGTTTTCACAATAGTAAATATTTCCTAACTCTTGATTATATCTATAAAATTTACCATCACTACTTAAAACATAATTCATATCTTGAAGCCTATCTTCAAAACTACTAATTCCGCCATCTTTAATATATTTAAGATTATATTTTTTTACAAAAGCATTTGTTAGTCCTTTTGCAATATTGTCAAGATTATTTGAAAAAGTTGCATCGGGGTTAAAAACTGTATGGTTATATCTATTTTTTATTGAAAGCATATTTGCTTCCCCACGTGAAAATTGAATAGATATTACGCTTGTTCCATATACATCTTGTCTTTTAGGGCTAGTGAAATCATTTCTATTTAATTTGTCTGCATTCTTTTTAACCGCAAACCAAACTCTGCAAGTGTTTAATCTTCCACCTTTAAAAGTGCAAAGTTCTTCGCCATCAGCATAATATTTTTTAAACTTTTGAATATCTTCTTCGGTTTGACATTCAGGATATAAGATATATCCAACATCACTCATAATTTCTTCTGGTGATTTATCTTTTACTTCTTCAAGTTCTTCTATTGATGCATAAAATGAATTTACATACTCTTTAAAATCTTGAAGAGTTCTATTTACATACCCATTTTCAAAAAAATCGTCATACAAAAATTTAGTTTCACCAAATTTAGCAGAGATAATTTGTGAAAGTTTGCCTTCCTCTTCCAAAATGGTTGGAAAAAGTTGTCTACACAAATGAGCAAATTTTTCACCATAATGTTTTTTTAAAAATTTTAAATCTTTATTTTCCATACAATTCCTTAAAAATATTACTTTAATGATATTTTATCACATTAAATTATTAATTTCAATAGTGATTATGAAATTTTTATTATATTTATAATAAACCCTTAAAGCATTGTCTTAAAACACGACTTAAAAACATTGATTATAAGATATCGAAATTAAAAAACAAAACTCAACATTTTGGTTATTAAAAACGAAAAAAAGCGAAAAATTTTGTTATTTCGCTTTTTATTCTATTAAAATTTTATTAATTTTTAGTTGTAAATAAACTTTTTTTAAACCATCTATAAATTATCTTTCTACAAAATTAACTAATCTGCATAACCAAAGTTTACAGCATTTGCGGTAAATGAAATTTTTGTTTCTACCCCATCTCGCATAACAGTGTAAACAACATTATCGCCCACTTTAATTTTTAACGCCAAATCAATTGCATTAAACATACGATTAACTTTATATGTTGTATCATTAATAGTAATAGATTTTAATTGGTCATTAACTTTAAAACCAGCACTTTCACCAACACTTCCTGCTGTTACACTTGAAATTGCAACTTGTTCTACGATTTTTGTTGTTTTTGTGCTTTCATTATATTCCGCACGAGAAGCATTTATGGTCAATGTTAAACCCACAGTTATTTTATAAACTTTATTAGTTGCACTTTTTTCAAAGTTATAAATTAAATTGTCAGCAACATTCAAAGCAATATCTTTTGGAATAGCATAAGCAATATTTTCAATTTCAGAATCAACAATTTTAGCATTTACAATTCCAATTAATTCACCATGCTCGTTAAACAATCCGCCACCAGAATTTCCAGAGTTAATTGCAGTGTCAATTCTTAAAGTTCTAAAAGTAACAGTTGTTTTTTCGTCAGCACCTGTCATTGTTATATATTCGCTTTCCACGCTAACGATACCTTCAGTAACACTTATTCCCTCTGCTTCTGGATTTCCAATTGCAATTGCTGTATCACCTACAACATATTCGTCACTAATTGTTACTTGCCTTGCACTACTATTTTTTAAAAGGCTATTATTAGTTATTTTTAAAACTGCAATATCGTAATTTAAACTTCCACCAACATATTCACATTCGATAGCGTCATTTGAGTATTCCACAATTGGATAGCCGTTTGTGTTATAAACATAATTCCCATTAGCATCTGTTTTATAAGCAACATTAACTAAACTGCCATACAAAAATACTCGAGTAGTACCTATTTTTGAATTTACGCCTTCTTCATTATAAACTACATGATAATTTGTTATAATGTAAGCATCACCTTTTTCTTTATCAAGTTTGTAAATTACGCCACTTCCCGCACTAACGCTTGTTGTTTTTACATCTTTTGTTCCAAAAAATCCAACTGGTTCTTGTGTAATTACTTGAAATTCACTATAAACACTTACGCTTGACAAAATAGCCGTGTTTATAGACGCTGTTTTATCACTTGTTTTAATTTCTAAACTTAAATATTCTTTCAAAAATTCATCAAAACTTTTAGTATATCCTCTTTCAACCAAAGCATTATAAATTTGATTTATTGTAACCGACTGCGCATCTTTTCCGTCATAGCCGTTTCTACCATTTGTTACAGTAAAAGTTGAAGTTGTGTTGTCGGAATAAGTGATTGTATAAGTGTCAACAAGCCCATTTGTTGAAGTTTTTTCTATCCCAACAATATTTCGGCTGTTAATTACAATATTACAAGCCGAAAGCATAAAAATTGAAGGAATTAGCACTAAAACAAAAACAAAATATTTAACAAACCTTTTAAATTTTTCCATCTTCCCTCCAAGAATTTTTAATTAAACAAAAAAAGTTTAATTAATATTTATTAATTAATTTTAACACAATTTTAAATTTTTACAAACAAATTAGAATATCTTTTAGAAATATTTATTTATGTTCATATTTATTTTCTTTCAAACAAAAAAATCTAAACTAAAATAGTAGTCTAGATTTGTTTTTTTATTTATTTTTATAAAAATTTTTTTAAATTAAAATTTATAACTTTTAATTTCAGCATTTTCAAAAATTTTTAAACTTGAATATTTTTTTGCATCAAAAGGTTCATTTCTTAAAATATAATCAATAAATGTAGCGTTTACATTATGGGTTACAATTAAAACATTTTCATAAGGATATTTTTGTTTTAATGTTTTTAAAAAATCTCTCACTCTAATTTCAACTTCATCAAAGCCTTCCATGCCGAACTCTTTACTTCTTGCGTTTTTGCTTGCAAGTTCAAAATCCGTTAAGTTATCTTTACGCTTTCCCGTAAAATACCCTTGGTCAACTTCAATTAGTTTCTGGTCTTTAACTACTTTTACATTGTGATAAAAATTCATTATATTTGCGGTTTGTACTGTTCGCATAAGTGGTGAACAAACAATAATATCAAATTTCTGATTAGCGTATTTTTTTGCTTGATTTTTCACAAGCATAATTCCGTTTTTGCTTAATCGGTTTTGACTTTGTCCTTGTGTAATTCCTTTTTCATTCCACACTGTTGTTCCATGACGCATAACAAATAAATTCATAATATCTCCTAAATTAAAGTTTGACATTTTTAGTTATTTTGAAATTAATATTTACCTAAACAAAACCACTAAAAATATTTTAAATATTTTATTTTCATCTATGCATGAATTGTTTTTATTTGCTTAATAAACATACTCAAACTTTAAAATAATAAAAATTTTTAATTTAACACGAAATTATTCAAATAAAGCATTTACAAAATCTTTTGCATCAAACGGAATTAAGTCATCAATTTTTTCGCCAACACCAACAAATTTAACTGGAACTTGAAGGTCGTTAATTATCGGAACAATAACTCCACCTTTGCTTGTTCCGTCAAGTTTTGTTAAAATCAAGCCGTCAATTCCTATCATCTCATTAAATTCTTTAACTTGACTTAAAGCGTTTTGTCCAGTGGTGGCATCTAAAACCAAAATCTTTTTATATTCACATTCTGGATATTTGTTTCCCACAATTTTTGAAATTTTCTTTAATTCTTCCATTAAATTAACTTTATTGTGAAGCCTTCCTGCCGTGTCAATTAAAAGCACATCACTTTTTCTGGCTTTCATACTTTCAATCGCATCATAAACAACGCTTGCTGGATCTGCCCCTTCAGCGTGTTTTATTATTTTAACTTTGCTCCTATCAGCCCATTCGGTTAATTGGTCACTTGCGGCTGCCCTAAAAGTGTCGGCTGCCGCCAAAATAACTTCTTTTTTTTGTTGTTTAAAAAGTGATGCAAGTTTTCCAATTGTAGTTGTTTTTCCAACACCATTTACACCAATTATTAAATAAACAAGTGGAAAAGTTTCCTCTTCTTCTTCAATTTCAATTTTTTCACTTATAATTTGTTTTAAAAGTTCTTTTGCTTTCGCACTTTCTTTAATTTTTTCTTTTTTTGCACGAGTTTTTAGTTCGTCAATAATATCTTCAGTTGTTATTGCTCCCATATCACTTGAAATTAACACATATTCAAGTTCTTCATAAAACTCATCATTAAGTTCGCTTTTTTTAAAAAGTTCTTTCAGTTTTTGACTTGTTTTTTTAAGCCCTTCTTTAATTTTACTAAATAACCCCATAAAATTTCCTTTTTGCATAATTATTTAAAATTTTGAATAAAATAAACAATTTATTCAGTTTTATGTATAAAAATTAATGTTTATCGTCTAAATCTACATCACTTAATTTAACAGAAACTATCTTGCTTACGCCTTTTTCCTGCATAGTAACACCATACAATCTGTCGGCTAGTTCCATTGTTGGCTTTCTGTGAGTGATTACAATAAATTGAGTTTCACTTGAAAAACGATTTAGATATTTAGCAAATCTTCCAACGTTTGCATCGTCTAACGCTGCTTCAATTTCGTCAAGCAAGCAAAATGGCATTGGTTTTAATTTTAAAATAGCAAACAAAATTGCAATTGCTGTTAGTGCTTTCTCGCCACCTGATAGTAACGATAAGTTTTTCAAAC
>DLSG01000023.1 GCA_002501285.1 Christensenella sp. UBA7868
TCAGTTATTTGTCTGTTTTCACTATTATAGTATCGTACCCCAACTGGTTACAACCAAAGGAATAAACGTAAATATTATCCCCATCCACACAACATTCGACACCTTTTTCAGTCAAAAACTCCAACAAATCTCCCAAACTTACTTCTTCGTAATCTACTACTAATTTTCCAATCATCTTTTACACCTTTTACCACTTTTTACCCGCAAACGGGTTGATTTTACCCGCGAACGGGTTTTGAGTCTTTTTGTTTTGCTCAACAGAACAACTCTGGAGATATGACATAAAATTCTGCTTTGGTTTTTCGCAAGCCGCCATATCTTCTCTGCGCAAATTTGCTAGATATCCAGCGGCCAGCGCCATACAATAACATCTATCATCATGCATTTTTCTACTTCTCGACGGAGGCAAGGCGAACTTTACTTCTCCGCTCGCACTCTTTGTCTTTTGCATTGCCATAATTTCTTCTTTCATTAAATCAATTTCAAGAAGCGCGCGCATTTCTTCATCTGTTAATTTTGCAGTCGTCCCATCTTCTAACGTAATTTCTCCATTTCTCGGTAATTCTATTGGAAGCTCAATAAATTCACCCTGGAACATTTCCGATAAATCTGTAAACATCGAAGTTCTCCATTTTCGAGGATCTACTATTTGTAAACAATCATATGCGTCGGTGTATTTATCATTGTGCATATTTCTATACGTCTCGGTTTCTTCATGACTATCCCAAATGCCTGGATGTCTCATTCCGTCTTTTGAATTCCACGGAAGCATTAACGTATCGCTTATACTCCTACCGTTACCACCAGCACCCGCATCTATTCGTAAAACCACGTTTTTGTAATCTGGATTACGCCCATTGTATTGTAAAAGCAACTTTCTAATCCAATCAATTTGATCTGGAGTCCTTAAGGGTCTTTTATCGGTCGGTCCTAAACGCTCAATTAAATTAATACCATTTACAATCCTTCCTTTATAACCCATTTCGGGGTCTTTGAAAACCTCCATTATCAAAACAAAGCTATTATCCGCCTGCAATGCGGGGTCATAACATAAAACATATTGTTTATCGTCACTATCACTTTCCGAAACGGGTAAATAATTCTTTTGACTTTTAATTATGATACTTCTCGAAACCAACGCGTCACTGCCGCCGCTTGTATCAAATATATTATAATATTCTCTCAATGCGCGCCCCTCGTTTGTTCTCATTGCGTTGTCTATTTCAGATTGTTTTAAAAGGGGGGTTGTTGGTTCACCGTTTAATGTTGGATGTAAAGGTATTTCGCAACTTATGTCGGCGGCAAAAAACCCTGGAATACCCATCATCATATTTTTTGCACATTCTTTATATTGTTGAAAAAGTTCTGTATCAACCCCTTCCGCCGAACTTGCATAAATGATCTGATTTCTCATATTTTGAGGATATACGCGAGAATCAAAACCCGTACCAAGCTTAAAGTCCGAGTTCTGAGAACAAAACGGCTTTGTTAAAGCGAAATAATCTGGATCTATTTTACCAGCTTCATCGTAAAAATTAAGATTAGAACGCTTACCAACGATTGATTTTGCGTCGCCAGACAATGATGTGATTATTGAGCCGTTAAAAAGAGTTGTTTGGCAAGTAGTCGCATTATGAGTAAAACCATCGGTATTTGCATTACTCTTTACAACTTCATTTAAAAATACATCAGAAGAACCTACAACCGATGATATATTCTTCTTCGCTATATTCTCGAGTTTTAAAAAGGTGTCCTTACTTTGTCCTGCAACCGTACTCATTATATATATCGAACAAGTTGGAAACAAAGTTGCTCGAGTCATCATATATAATCCGCCCAAAAAAGATTTCGCCGCGTTACGAGACATAACCCAAGCAGCAACTTCAGCATCCCATGTATTTAAAAATACATATTTTTGGTAATCCATCAATTCGACTTTGAAAATTTGTTCGACAAACCTTGTCGGGTTTGCTCTTCCCCATTGAATAAGACGAACGTATCTATCCATTGCTTCTTGCCTACGAAGGCTTAGTTCGGTTTGAGTTTTATTATTATAAATACTAATCATTTCTTTTTCGTCAATTTCTTCTTTTCTTTTTCGATAACTTCATCGTCGAATTTAATGTTTGAATTTATAATTGACTCTACCTCCTCTTTGCCTATTCCTTTACTTATAAGTTCTGTTGCAAGTTCTTTGAGTAAACTTTGTTTTTTTATCTGTTTATAAATTATACGAACCTCTTCTTTTAATTCATCATTCTCTTTATGCAGCTTTTCAATTTCTTCCCTTTGCCTTTTCAGCATATCAACGTATTCAGCTTCACTCAAACTCAATTGTTTCATTATTGCTTTCATGCTTATCTCGGCTGCCTGTTCCATACTTGCACTTGTTTTTATATCGTAACGATTAACTTTCCCATCGTCGTAATCATACGTTTCGATATCTCTTACAATTGCACCAATTGTTCCCGCTCCCTTTGATTTCATTGTGGCATACCTATCGCTCAGGCCGAAGTCACGTACTGTGGTCGTCAAAATTGCGTTCTCGTTTTTTAGCATCTCAGAAAGCGTCTTGAGTGCCTTTGAATTTTCTACCATTGTTTGGGCGTCTCTGCTTAGCAACTGAACCGCATCTGTTAATCTGTCTGCACGCAAATAACCACGAACTAGGGAAATAGCTGCGCGGGCTTTTGGTAAATCTTCTGCTAAATCATCTGTAATCATACTTACCAGATCTCTATAAAGCTGCTTTTTATCTTTATTACTTTCCTTTTCGAAGGGATCAAAGTGAAATGTCATTAAAATTTCACGTCTGTTTTTTAAGTCTTCTTCATTAAGCTCAATATCCTCGTCTTCTTTCGGTATTTGAGCAAGGACGCTTTGAAGCAGTTCTTCTTCTTTTGCTTGTTCTGCTATATCTTTCTTAGTATTTTTCTTTTTCTCTTCCGCCATCTTTTACCTCCTTATATAAAAATGGCAGGGGACTAATTAAACCCTGCCATCGTATAAATTATCGTTTTTATAATACATTATATATTTAAGATTATTGTCTTTTGCTGTTTTTATTTTTAATACATCGCGGACAGTCCAATTGTCTATTACAGAATAATAAATACTCTGCGTTTCAGCTCTCTCTTTATAAAGCTTTAAATACTCAACACATTCTGGATCGTCTGCGACATATGGTTTAACTCCATGTGTAATATATAAATTTAATTCAACAAATGTGTCTATTGATTTTATATAAAAATCACACCTAAAAGGATATCTTGGATCTTCGTTATACTCTCTAAATATATCTTCCTCTCCATATTTTTTACACAAATACTTGTAAAAATCTTCTTCTGGCTGAGATACGTTTTTGTCTAATAAATCCCATGCGCTATATTTATTTATATAATCTAACGCACAGCTTGCGCTCAATCCTAATGCTTCGCAAATATCCTTTTTTGTTTTTAACTCGTTTTTAATTATAAAATTTCTAAAAGAATCTTCAGACGATACAATGGAAATATATTCATCACTTCTACCAATCCAAGACGTGTAAGGAACGCCGTATTTTTCAATTAAAGATTTGCGACTATTTTCTATACATTTGTCATGAATTTCTTTTACTTTAAAAACACAATCTACCCCATATTTCCGCAAACATGTCTTTTTTATCTTTTCTTTAAATTCAGGAACATCCATTGGGTTTTCGGAACCATACTCTCTCTTCATTGTTTCTTTTGCTTTTTCTCTAAATTCAGAAACTTGAGAGGTACTTTCGACACCATATTTATTTAAACACGTATTTTTGCGAGTTTCAGCAACTAATTTCTTAGATTTTTCCAAATCATTCTCTCGCATTACTCTCTAAATAGTCGACGGGCTTATATTAAAATATTCAGCCGTTTCATCATTACTGTGATTTTGAACTACATAATAATCATACAACTCGTCTATATTTGGAGACTTTGGTACAAACTCATTAAATTCCCACCCATTTCTTTTTATATTATCTCTTATAATATTTTTTGGAACATTAAAGTGTTTTGCGCACTCTACCTGAGTATGTTTTTGAACCTTATAGTATTCATATAATTCAAATTTATCAACAATATATTTTTTAGGTGTTCTAAGTATTTCTCTAATTTTATCTTCTGATTTATTTATGTTATTTTTAGATATAAATCTTTCTATTGTTGATTTGCTACAGCCAAAATGTTTTGCTGACTCTTCTCTCGTATGATTTTCAATAACATAATATTGAGTAAATTCATCCTTATCTATATGATGGAAAATCGTAACTTTTTTATTTACAATCAACTTATTCTTTTTTATTCCATATCCCTTTAAAACAGTGCAAATATGAGTATAGTTAGTTTTAAAATACTCAGCACATTCTTTAATGCTATGCTGTTTATTTACATAATAATCAATTAACTCTTCTTTATTAATATCGTAAATTTTCATATTTTTATCTCCTTATAAAAACACCTATATATCAATAAAAACTGGTAATTTCGCAAAAGGAGTTGCGAAAAAGGTTAATTACTCCCTGTCCCAGTTTTTATATTTCTATTATACCATAAAAATATTTAATTGTCAAACGTTTTAATACGATTAATTCAAAATTATATTATGTTTGTCGGTATACCCATATTTTTTATCAAATTCGAATATTACCATTCCAGCTTTACTTCCAACTTGCAACTTATCGGCATAAGGATCACTACCACAAACACTCGGCGCAACAAGTACTTCCATATTGTAATGCTCGCCCTCGCCTCCAGGATATTCTTTCAACGAATGTGTATGTCCAAGAATTACATAATCGTAAAATTTATGGTGCGTATTTGACAAATCTTTAATTGCATTCTGAATATTATTTATCTGATGTCCATGAAGCATTATGAAGTTAAAATCGAATATTTTAAATTCGGTATAATCAGCTTCCTCGTTCGCATAAACGGTTATTCTGTCATTCAGTGCTAAAACATCAGTCAGGTATCCATAAAGAATTTTACCCATATCTTCGCCAGCAAGTTCGGAGGCTTTTGTCCCCAAATATCTATTCTGATTATGATTGGAATAAACTACCATTTTGTAATCAACATAACAATACTTAGAAAGTTCATTTAAGAAATTTGCGATAAGACGTTCAGCAAACACAAACGCATCTACAACACATTTTTCATTGAGGCGCATATCGCTGATTCTGAGCATTCCCTGTATCTCGTCACCGAGACTTAAAACCGTTAATTTTTTGACATTGTTTTTAGAAACATAATCACGACAATAAGCAAGTGCTTTTTCAAATCTGTTTTGAGCTTCTTGTATTGAATAACTATTGTTTATCGAAGTGAACTTTGCTCCGATATGCAAATCCGCAAAACACAGAACGTGTTCTTTATCATTATCGACACAAGAATTTATTTTATTTTCGTTTAAGAATTGCGGCGGAGGTAATTGAGAAATCTGCTCCCCGACCAATTTATAAAAACGCTCGAAACGCGCATCTTGCCTCATCAATCTCGAATAAGCGATTTTATCGCAAGAGTTTGCATATTTTTCACGAGTTTCTACTTCTTCGGGAGAAAACTCGACAACTTCTTTTTCAACTTCTTCCTTTCCTTTTTTATATGCGGAATACAGTTTTCTATATCTACTTTCTGTGTAATTGAGGTCAAGTTTTTTGTTTATAATACGAGCAACCTCATCCCAGAAAAGTTGCTTATCTTCTTTTAAACCGCATATACGAAGAATATAATCGTCTTCGGTTTCATCATCTAAACGCTTATACTCTATATCTTCGAAATCTATCATCTTGTTTTCTCCTTTAATCAGTTATTTGTCTGTTTTCACTATTATAGTATCGTACCCCAACTGGTTACGCTTTCTGCTTCGATTTTTTTTATTGCGATTGATATCATAACACCTTTTACATACATTGATGTGCATATTATGCCCATCATAAATAAAAATTTTTCCACAATTTACACATATTTTTTCAGTTTTTAATAAACTAAAAAGCTCATTAACGGAGCGTGGACTTGTAATAGTTCCAATTATATTTTTATTTTGTGAACTTGCATCAAATAACATTTTAAAAGATACAAAATTGTTTCTTGTATTTATCCAATACACCGAATATTTATTATTCATTTCAAATAATGATTTCGTATTTTTATCTCTTTCTTTTTTTATATTAGTACAACTATAACAAAACCTCTTAATCTTATCGTTATAAACGCACCATTCCTTTCCATACCACTTATAAACACACAACATCGCGAGCACATACTGCTTTATCCACATACTTACTTCCATATTGTTGATAAAGTCAATCTCGCTCTGGTAGATATCTATCCGATTACCCCTTTCAATCTTATACTTCGTCGAGTCCGCAAACAACTTCCCGAAATACTTATCTCTTTGGTCTTTATCATCCCCAATCTTTTGAAGGAGCAACGAATCCGTCTTTACCCACAAATCAAATATCTCGTCTTTACTATATCCCTTTTCTCTCAAATACGCAAAAAGCATTATCTGCTCGAAGGTTTGGTGGACTTTAGTTGTATAACCTCCGCCCGCCAAAATCTTCTCGCTGTTTTCGCTCCAATCAAATATGTAGTCGTTCATTCGTTACCCCACAAATAGCTATCATAAAAGTCGATAATCGAGTTGTCGTCAAATCTCAATTTCGCCACCACGTTGGCAAAATCATAACTCTGAAAATTTACCTTAAAACACACA
>DLSG01000025.1:0-1347 GCA_002501285.1 Christensenella sp. UBA7868
AGTATGAATGAAATCAATTTCTTTTTTTGTTTTATCTATTTTGTTAATCAAATCTTTTTTAATATTTTCTTGTTTTTCTTTATTTTTATATTTAGGATCATCTAAATTTTTAAGTTCTAATTCTAAATATTCTAAATTTTTTTCATAAGTAATAATTAAATCATGAATGTCAACTTCTACAATATATAGATCACTCATATTTTGTTTATTTAAAATAGAATAAAAATTTTTATAATATTCCATTAGTGTTAAATGTAGATGTTCTCTAACAGCCGTATCTTTCATTGTCTCATAGAATTTAGGAATATCTTCTATGGATCCTTTATACATATTTAAATGATATTGATTTCCTTTATTTAAAATTTTTCTAGTGGTTGGATGGATATTTTTATAGATATCATCCAAGCTTTTATCAATATCTAATCTGAAAGTAAATCTAGGTTGCTCATTTACAAATTCTGTATTAAATCCTTTATGTTTATAACCGAGCATTTTTAAATAATCTACTAATTTTTCATGAGAATTTCCTAGTACATTTCCATCTTGATCTAAATCATGTAATTTTACATCAGGATCAATTTTTACAAACAAAGCTTTATTCTTTTTAGCAAATTTTTTAATATAGTTAGTAAATGTATTAAGTAATTTGTAATCACTATAATCTATTATATATCCTCTAGGACAATAGAAATAGCAGTAATTTCCAATTAATTTTTTTTTGAGTAATAATGCAGTAGCAACTAATTTATCATTTTCCTTTAATCCAACATAATAAGGAGCAAAGTTTTTATATTTCATAACCTCACCAAAATAATGGCTTTGCATGAAATGGGATTTATTATTATTTAAAACGAAATCTTCATACTCATTTATATCTATATTTGTTATAAATTTCATTATGAACCTCTTTTCTATCTTTTTTTAGTATATCCTTTATTTAAAGAATAGTCAAATGATTCTCTTTTAAAAAATTGTAATTTATAGTATACTAATTATGGGTGATAATATGATAGAAAAATTAACGCCGGAAGAATTTAATGAGTTTTCTAAAAACAGTAATCAAGGTACTTTTTTTCAATCTTCTTATTGGGGAGAGTTAAAATCTTTTACAGGNNNNAGCAGCAACTCTTTTATTAGGGAAAAAAATTCCGTTACTTGGAAAATATATTTATTATGCGCCAAGAGGTTTTTTGATAGATTATCATGATAATGAACTTTTAGAATTGTTTGTTTCTGGTATGAAACAATATATCAAAAAAAATAAAGGTATTTTTATCAAAATAAATCCTTATGTAGAGTATCGAAAAAGAGATATTAATGGAAATATTATGAATGATGAAACAAATC
>DLSG01000025.1:1354-14754 GCA_002501285.1 Christensenella sp. UBA7868
TTGATTGATTTAGGTTTTGTTCATAATGGTTTTACTATTAATTATGGAATTGATTTAGAACCAAGATGGATTTCTGTTTTAGATTTACAAGGGAAAACAGAAGAAGATATTTTATCCAATATGAGACAATCTACTAGATGGAGAGTGAATAATTCCTATAAACATGGTTTAGAATTAAATGAAATAGATGAATCTAGATTACCTGAGTTTAAAAAGTTAATGGAACATACAGGAGAAAGAAGAGGATTTATTGATCGACCTTTATCTTATTATCAAAAAATGTATGAAGCATTTAAAAAAGATGATAATATTAAAATTATGCTTGTAGATCTTAATATTGAAGATTATTTAACAAACTTAAAAAATCAAAAAAATGAATTAATGCTTAAAATAGCAGAAGTTAAAACAAAAAATATGACAACTCGTAATCAAAATTATTTAAATGAATTACAGACTCAATTGAAATCATTAGATGAAAGAATTGAAATGTTGTATATTTTATTAGAAACAAAGGGTAAAGTAATTACAGTAGCTGGTGGGTTATTTATGACATTTGGAAAACAAGTAATTTCTTTATTTGGTGCTTCTTATCAGGAATATATGAAATTTAATGGTCAATATTTTTTAAATTTTAAAATGATAAAATATGCTTTAAATAATGGTTTTGAAAAATATAATTTTTATGGAATAACTGGTGAATTTAATGAAGATTCTCCAATGTTTGGATTATTTGATTTTAAAAGAGGATTTAATGCTGAAGTAGTTGAGTTAATAGGTGAATTTACTTTAGTTACCAGAAAATTTAGTTATAAAGTTTATGGATTAATGTTGAAAATGTATCATAAATTAAAGAAAAGAGGAAAATAATGATAGGTATTGGTAGTGATCATGCAGGTTATGAATTAAAAGAAAAAATTAAAAAATTTTTAGCAAAAAATAATGTGGAATTTGAAGATTTGGGCACTTCCAGTACTCAAAGTGTTAGTTATGTAGATTTTGCAAAACTGCTTTGCGGTAAAGTTTTAGAAAATCCCGAAAATAAGGGCATTTTGATTTGTAAAAGTGGAATTGGAATGAGTATTGTTGCAAACAGATTTAAAGGCATTAGGGCAGGACTTTGCTACAATATAAAATCAGCCAAATTGTCAAGACAGCATAACGATTGCAATGTGCTTGTGTTAAAAGGAAAGACATTGTTTTATAAAAAAATGGTTAAAACATTTTTAACAACACCTTTTGAAGGCGGACGCCACAAAGTTAGAGTTGATAGTATTGATAAAGATTAAAGAGTGACGTTAATAAAAAAGATAGAAAATGTTTAATTTTTAGTCAAAAATAATATGAGTATTTTAAATCTTAAACTTATATAAAAATTTCACAATAATAAATTTAAAAACAAAAATCTAAAGTAATAAAAAATCAAGAAGTAGTTAAATAAAATCTACTTCTTGATATTTTTTATCTTGTGGGGCAAGTTTTAAATCCACATTTTCGCCGTCAAGATAAATAACTTTACCTCCACGCTGATGTGTTTTATATTTTAAAACGGGATAAGTTGTAAAATCCATACTCATTCCATACGAAAGTGTTATGCCTGTTGAATTTTCTTTTATGGAGAAATTGTTTGTGTGGTCGTGTCCGCAGAAAACCCATTTTGTAGAGTCTAATTCTTTCATTTTATCATAAAAGCCACTTTGTTTTCCCGCACTTGTTCTTTCGCATTTTTCACCATTTAAAAGAGTGTAATTTTCGTCACCAGATTTCCATTTGTCATAAAAAGCGTTATATTCAGGAATTGGCACATGAATAAATGTTAAATTTTTTATGTCAGATTTTTCTTCTTTAAGTTTTTTTATAGTTTTTTCATACCATAAAACTTGTTTTTTATCAATTCCTGCATATTTAAAGTCACTTGCTCTTGCACCAGAATCCATAAGAATTAAAGATTGAGTTAAAACGCCATTTTCTTGAATTTTTACATAATAGTTACCTTCGCCAGTAACATCGCTTTCACCTTTTAAAAAGAAAGATTTTGGGGCAGATTCAAGTTTGTTTGAAATAACTTCTTTGCTTGCAATTCCGCTTGCATCATGATTTCCAAAGCAAAAGGTGTAAGGCCTTCCAAGTTTTTCTAGCAGGGCAATTAAAGCATCAATTTGATAGTAATTATTTTTTGTCCCGCTTGTTGTGTAAATTGGAGATAATGCATCGCCAGTTACAATAATAATGTCGGGATTTACAATACTAACACAATTAAAGATTTCGTTTACAAGTTTTTTATCATAACTAATTGACAAATAACCGCAACCAATATGTAAATCGGTTAGTTGTAAAATTTTTNNGTGTTTGTTTTATTATTTATAACCGCATAATTTTCTTCTTTAAATTTTGTTACAACTATATTTTCATTTTGTATATAATCATAATCAAAGGCGTTAATATAATTTATTGTAGAGTCTAATCCAACATAGCAAGTTGTAATAAAAAATGTTGTGGCAAAAACAAACGCCAGCGATACACAAATTAAAAGCACCCAATATTTTTTTGGAAGTCTTTTTCCATTTTTTTTCGTTTCGTTATTCATCATAGTTATATAATATCTTAAAACCTGTTATTTTGCAACTAATATTTTCAATTGCTTGTAATTTTACTTAAATTGTGGTAATATAAAAGCATGGAAAAAATTGAATTATTAAGCCCAGCAGGGGATTATGAAAAATTAAAAACAGCATTTTATTTTGGTGCTGATGCTTGTTATTTTGCGGGAAAAAAATTTGGGCTTCGTGCTTTTTCAAGCAATTTTGATAATGATGAATTAAAAGAAAGCATTGATTATGCTCACAGCCTTGGCAAAAAATGTTATATAACCTTAAACATTTTGGCTCATAACGCCGATTTTAGCGATATGGAAGATTATATTAAATATCTTGATGAAATTCACGCTGATGCGGTTATTGTAAGTGATATTGGAATTATGAGTTTGATTAAAAAAGTTGCTCCAAATTTAGAAATTCATGTGTCAACACAAGCAAATATTACAAATAAATATAGCGCTATGGAATTTGTAAAATATGGGGCAAAAAGATTAGTTCTTGCAAGAGAACTTTCGATTGACGAAATTAAAGAAATTCGTGATTATATTCCAAATGATATTGTTATTGAAACTTTTGTTCATGGGGCAATGTGTATATCATATTCAGGAAGATGTTTATTATCAAACTATTTAACTGGAAGAGATTCAAATCGTGGTGCTTGCGTTCAGGCGTGTAGGTGGGAATATTGTATTCGTGAAAAAAATCGTCAAGACGAACTTGAAATTCAAGAAGATAATAGGGGAACATATATTTTAAATTCAAAAGACTTATGCATGATTGAATATATAAAACAACTTTATGATGCAGGCGTAAGAAGTTTTAAAATTGAAGGAAGAATGAAAAGTCCTTATTATGTAGCAACAACAACAAACGCTTATAGAAGAGCGATAGACGATTTTTATCAAAACAAACCTTTTAACACTATTTTAAAAGACGAACTAGAAAAAACTAGCCACAGAAAATACACAACAGGTTTTTATTTTGGGAGTGACGATAAAGAATGTTTAGAAAGTTCTAACCCTGTGCAAAGTTATGAGTTTATGGCAAAAGTAAAGGAAGAAACTAAAAATGGCTATTCATTAATTGAGCAAAGAAACAGATTTAAAGTTGGTGATGAACTTGAAGTTTTAAGCCCTGATGAAAATTTTAATAAGAAAGTTTTAGTGACCGAACTTTTAAACACAGAAGGTGCTGTTGTTACAGACGCTTATAGAGTTCAACAACCATTATATTTAAAAACCGATTTAGATTTAAAACCAAATGACATTTTAAGAAAAAAAATTGACTAAAAGGAGTAAATATATGACATATAATCAGTTAATAAATCAAGAATTGATAGATTTTCTTACAGCAACAAAAAAAAGTTTTATTAATGTTATGAACAATAGTAGGAAAAAATTCCTGGGATACTTCAATTGGGCTTGTGATGAAATATTTGATGTTAATAAAGTTCCTCCAAAAAAAGTTCCAGTAAGAGAATGTTTTTATAATCTCGAGCATAAAGCAGATTTGTATATAATTGATTATGACGATTCGTTTGTAAACAGGGAAAACGATTCATATTGTTTGTGTGTTACTTTTGATGGTGATAAATTTAGATTATTTACACATGACAAAGGCATAAAAAATGGGAAAGAATGCGTTTATTTTACAGAAAAATTTCTTCATGGCGAAACTAAAATAATTAGTGAAGTGAGAATGAAAAATTGTAATCTACTAATATTAAATGCAGAGCAAATGGTTGATAATGGAAATTTGAATATAAAATATTAAAATTTTTTTTAAATTTAAAATTGTTAATTTTAGAAATGGTTAAATAATAATTTAAAAGAAAATAAAAAAGAGAGCAATATTTAAAAGTTCTCTTTTTTGTTTTGGTTTATTTTAAATAGTTAGTTGCAATTTTATTTTATTTATAATTATATTCTTATTTTTGCTTATTTTTTTTCTTAATTATATAATATAAAATTACCCACATTATAATTAACACTTGCATAGGAATACAAATAAAATAAAGCAAATAAGATTTTGGACTTGGAATCATTAGGTCTAGGGTAAGTGCTAGCGACCAAGATAAAACGGTTGTAAAAATTCCAACATAAAAGTAAGGCCACCACATTCTTGAAAAAACAATAAGCACAATGCTGGTTACAGGAATGGCCGTAATAAATGAAAGCCAAGCACCATTTATTTTAAGCCAACTTAACGCAACAAACACGAATGTTGCAACAAGCCAAACAAGACCACAAGATAAAAGTGTTATTAAAATATGCTTTTTCTGTTTAGACTTTGTAAAATCGACCTTAACATTTTTAGAATTTTCATTTTCAACAAAAAAGTCATCAACTTTAATGTTATAAAGGTCGGCAAGTTGTTTTAAAACAAAACAGTCTGGAACTCCAAGGCCACGCTCCCATTTAGAAATAGATTTGTCCGAATAATTTATTTTTTGAGCAAGTTCAAGTTGTGATAGTTTTGCTTTTGTTCTGTATATAATTAAATTTTTTGCAATTGTTTCTTTCATATTATCCATGACACCATAATACATCATTATTTAATATTTTGCAACCAATTTTAAGTATTAATTTTAAGATTTAGACAAAATTTTCATAAAAAAATATTAACTCTACTGTGGGTAGAGTGCTAAAAATTGCTCTATTTTATAAAAATAATGTGTAGATTTGAAAACAATCAAAGTAGATTGTCAAAAATAAAATTAATGCATAAAATAAAAGCGAAAGGAGAAATTATGCGAGATTTTATTTTAAGTGTTGAGGCGGTTTGTAATATTGATGAGCAAACTATAAAAGATAATGATATTAAAGTAGCCCCAATGAAATTTATGGTTAATGATGTTGAGTTTTCAAGTAGTGATAAAGATTTTAATGTTGAAAAAATATGTAATTTTATGAAAGAAGGGGCGACAACAAAAACTACACAAATTAATCAGTTTGAAGCAAAAGAGTATTTAGAAAATTTGTTGGAAAGCGGAAAAGATGTGTTACATTTAAGTTTTTCAAGTACACAAAGTGGAACTTATTCAAATTTTTTTAATGCCGCAAAAGAACTTAATGAAACACATCAAAACAAAGTTATTGTTATTGATACTTATTGTCAGGCTGGTGGTATTGGAATTTTACTTAAATGGCTAATTGAAAAAATTGAAAAAGACAATTTGAATATTGACGAAAGTGCAAAATTTGTTGAAGAAAACAAATTAAAAGTTTGTCATTATTTCACCGTTGACAATTTAAAATATCTTGTTAAAGGTGGAAGGCTTTCAAAAGCGGGGGCTTTTATTGGTTCGCTTTTACAAATTAAACCTGTTTGTAATTTAACAAAAGAAGGTGCGATGGTCCCTTTTAAAAAAGTAATTGGTCGAAAAAAATCGGTGTTAGAACTTTATGAGTGTTTCAAACAAAAGTTTAATAATGAATGTAAAGATGTTATTATTGCCGAAGCAGCGTGCATAGATGACGCCAAATTTTTAGGAAATTTAATTAAAACTCATTATGATGTTAATGTAATTATTGTGCCTTTAACACTTGTTGTTGCGTCACACAGTGGGCCAGGGACTTTAAGTTTATATTTTACAGCAGATGAAAGATAGGGTTTGCTTAAAAAGAGATTAAAGTTTGGTCAATAAGATTGAAATGCTTGATAAATAAATGTAAAAAATTTAATAAAATTAAAAATAGAAAAAGTTATTAAAGAAATTAAAATATAAGGAAAGTTGTTAAAAGAAAATAAATATATAAAAGAATGTTATAGTTAAAATTTAATTAAACATTCTTTTTTTGATAAAATTGTAGTTAGTATTAAATTAGTTTTTTGTTGAAAAATTTATAAAAAATATTTCAAATATAAATTTAAAATTATAAAAGATATGTAAAAAATTGTATTAAAATGTTGTTTTATTTTTTTATAAATATGAACATATTTTAAATTGTAAATATTTTTAAATTTTTGAATAATAAATTTTGCTAGGGGAAATATAAGTTTATTCTTTTTTGGAGGACTTATATGGCAAACAAAGTAGAAATTTGTGGGGTAAACACCGCAACGCTTCCAAAACTAAAAAACAGTGAAATGGAAGAACTGATGAAAAAAATAAAACTTGGAGATAACGAGGCTAGGGAACTTTTTATTTCGGCAAATTTAAGATTAGTTTTATCTGTTGTTCATAGGTTTAGTTATAAAAATGAAAATCCTGATGACCTTTTTCAAGTTGGGACGGTTGGTCTTATTAAAGCAATAAATAATTTTGACACAACATTAAATGTAAGATTTTCAACTTATGCTGTGCCTATGATTATTGGCGAGATTAGAAGATTTTTGCGAGATAATAATAGTGTTAGAGTTTCAAGAAGTATAAGAGATACTGCTTATCAAATTATGCTTACAAGAGAAAAACTTACAAAACAAAACAGGATAGAGCCAAGTTTGGAAGAAATTTCAAAAGATTTGGGACTTAAAGTTAAAGAAGTTGCGTTTGCACTAGATTCTATCTCCGAACCTGTAAGTTTGTTCGAGCCTGTTTATAACGATGGAAATGATACTGTAAGAGTTATGGATCAAATTGGAGATAGTAAAAATAACCAAGACGAATGGGTTGAAAATTTGGCACTAAAAGACGCTTTAAAAAAACTTGGAAAACGCGAAAAACAAATTTTGCTTTTAAGATATTATCTTGGAAAAACTCAAATGGAAGTTAGTGAAGAAGTTGGAATTAGTCAAGCACAGGTTTCTAGGCTTGAAAAGAACGCTATTGATTCTATGCGAAAGAATATATAAAAAAGGCTTTGATGCCTTTTTTTAATTTGAAAAATATCAAATTGATATTTGTGTTTAAACAATATTTAAAAAAACAAAAAGGAAATTAATAAATGCGAATTTAATTTTATAAAATTATTTAATTAAAAATTTAGCTTAAAATTTAAAATGAAATTAATTATAAATTTTTATCTCAAAAATTTAAAAATAAAAAAATAACTAATATTAGTTTTAGTTATTTTTATTTTTTATTGCTCCGCAATTAGGGCATTTTTCGCCGTCAAATTTTAAACCGCAATAACTACATACATTCAATAATTCACTTTTTGCAATAATATCTTTGTCCGAAATAATTACAGCATGATTATCACGAAATTTAATTTTAAAATTTTTTAGGTTTCTAAAAATTTCTACTTCATCAAAAGTGTAAATCTCATTTGTTTTAATTTCAACAATTTCGTTAATTTCGTTTTTAAATTGAAAAATAATTTTATACATTGGTTCATCATTAATTTTTCCATAGCCGATAGAAGTTATAAATGTACCAACTCCGTCTTTTCCGCTTTTTGAAAGATTTTTGTCTTTAAACATTTTAATCATATTGATTATTCCGAAAATAAAGGCTGTAAAGCCGATTATAACAAAAAGCAATAAAAACCAATTTTTTGTTGTAATTAAAATAACAAGAGGTATGCCACCAAAGAGAATACCCCAAATCATAAGAAAAATAAAATTATAATTCTTTTTCATAATAAACCTTTTAAAGCGTAATTTTTAAATTACTGGTGTAAAGTTTTCAAAGATAATATTGTCGCAATATTTTATAACTTTCATATATTCTTCTTGGCTTCTTATTGTCCAAGCAAGAATTGGAAGTTTAGCGTGATTACAATATCTGTTTGGCAAATTTTCAGCATTGTAAGATATAAAATCTGGGCAGGAAACTTTGTTTAGTCTTAATTTTTTAAGAAGCAACTTTTTAAAGAAGCTTAAATTTTCACCTTTAAAGAAACTTGAAAGTTGCCCACGAGGAATGTCTGGGGCATTTGTTTTGAACCATGCTAAACTATATGGGTTAAAACTTTGAACAGCAAATTCACCTTTATAATTTTTCAAAATTTCATAAGTTTTGCTTTCCAAATCGCCTGCTTTTAGGGTGTTTTTAACTTCAATTAAAAGGGGAGTTCTACAATCAACAAGGTCTAAAACCTCTTTTAAAGTTGGAATAGAATACTCGGAGCCTAAAACTTTTAGGTCTTTAATTTCATCGTAAGTGCAATTAGAAACATATTTATCTTCGCCACATAATCTAGATAATTTTGTGTCATGTACAACAACAACTGTGCCGTCTTTTAAAAGTTGAACATCAAGTTCTATTGCGTAGCCATTTTTTACTGCTCTTTTGAACGCTCCAAGAGTGTTTTCAGGATTTTGCTCGTCATGATAACCACGATGAGCGATATATTTATCTGTTAAAAAATTAATCGAATTTTGCATATTTCTACCTTTTTAAAAAAAATTTTGTCGAATTTTTATATATTTTATTAAAATTGTTTAATAATTATAACAAATTGAAGCATAAAATAAAAGTATTTTTTTAATTTTATTATGTTTTCTTGCAATTTTTTTAAAAAATTTTTATAATATGTGTCATGAACGATTATCAAAAACAAATTAGAAATTTTTGTATTGTGGCTCATATCGACCACGGGAAAAGTACTTTGGCGGATAGACTTTTAGAATATACTGGCACAGTCGCAAAACGGGATATGGAAAGCCAACTTTTAGATAGTATGGATTTAGAGAGGGAAAGAGGAATAACTATAAAACTTGCAACCACTAAAATGAAATATGAAAAAGATGGCGTAGAGTATGAACTAAATTTAATTGATACTCCTGGTCACGTCGATTTTACTTATGAAGTTTCAAGGTCTCTTGCTGCTTGTGAAGGGGCAATTCTTATTGTTGATGCTTCGCAAGGTGTTGAAGCACAAACTCTTGCAAATTTATATTTGGCATTAGAAAATAATCTTGAAATATTGCCAGTTATAAATAAAATTGATTTGCCTAGCGCAGACATTGAAAACACAAAAAAAGAGATAGAAGAAGTTATAGGGCTTCCAAGTGACATGGCTCCTCAAATTAGCGCAAAAGAAGGAACTAATATAAAACAAGTGTTAGATAGTATTGTTGATTTCTTTCCAAGTCCCAAAGGTGATATTAACAAGCCGTTAAAAGCGTTGATTTTTGATAGTTTTTATGACAGTTATAAAGGGGCGGTTTGTTTAGTTAGAATTTTTGACGGAACGATTAAAGCGGGCGACAAAATTTTAATGATGAGCACTAATAAAAGTTTTGATTGTGTTGAAGTTGGTGTTTTCAATCCAAAAATGACAAGCACGGGGATATTAAAAGCGGGTGAAGTTGGATATGTAACCGCTTCAATTAAAAATGTTGCCGACACAAAAGTTGGCGATACTATAACTCTTGTTGAAAATAAATGTGACGAGGCTTTGCCTGGATATAAGGAAGTGAAACCTGTTGTTTTTTGCGGTATTTTCCCAGCGGAAGGCGATAAATATGCGGAACTTAAAGATGCGTTAGAAAAATTAAAATTAAGTGATGCTTCATTATTTTTTGAAGTTGAAAGTTCAAGGGCTTTGGGCTTTGGGTTTAGATGTGGATTTTTAGGTTTACTTCACATGGAAATTATAACCGAAAGATTGGAAAGAGAATTTAATTTAGATATAATTACAACCGCTCCAAGCGTAAATTATTTGGTGCATAAATCGAATGGTGAAGTTTTAGAGATTTCAAACCCAACAAATCTTCCAAAAATGCAAGAAATAGACTATATGGAAGAACCAATATGTAAACTTACGGCATATACTCCGCCTGAATATGTAGGTGCAATTATGGACCTATGCACAGAAAAGCGTGGGACACAATTAAACTTAAATTATATTGATGAAAAAAGGGTGGAACTTGTTTATGAAATTCCACTAAACGAAGTTATTTATGACTTTTTTGATAGCCTTAAAAGTAGAAGCAAAGGTTATGCAAGTTTAGATTATGAAATTATTGGCTATAAACCAAGCAAACTTGTAAAACTTGACATTTTATTGAATGGTGACAGTTGTGACGCTCTGTCTATTATTGTGCACGAAAGTAGTGCCTATAAAAGAGGGAAAGCAATAACTGAAAAATTAAAAGATATTATACCTCGTCAACTTTTCGAGATACCTATTCAAGCGTCAATAGGAAGCAAAGTTATTGCAAGAGAAACAATTAAAGCACTTCGTAAAGATGTTTTAGCAAAATGTTATGGGGGAGATATAACCCGAAAACGCAAACTTTTGGAAAAACAAAAAGAAGGTAAAAAGCGTATGCGTCAAGTAGGCTCGGTTCAAATACCAAGTGAGGCATTTATATCCATTTTAAAAATATAAAAGCATGAAATTTCATGCTTTTTGTTTTTTAGATATAAATTATATATTTTTATTTAATTGACCCATATTCAATTATGGGAATTTCAGTCAATTAATCAAGTAAATTTAATGATTTAAAATTAAAACATGAATTTTTTAAAAAAGTATGTTTGAATATTTCAAAATATAGAATTTCAAAAAATTTGTCCGCTTACGAATTAAGTTTAAGACTTGAAAAAGACCCAAGTTATGTAAATAAACTTGAAAATGGTAAAATAAATATTAGTTTAAAATCGCTTATTAACATTTGTGAAATTTTGGAAATTAAGGTTAAAGATTTGTTTGAATAAAATTTTATTTGTGATTATTTCATAAAGATTTGTTAAGCCAATAGTTAATTTTTATCATAAAAATAAGCCAGTGGCTTAAAAAGTTTTATTCATATTTTATTGCTATATATTTTTTATTTTTATTATTTAACTTAAATTTAATAGACTATTATAAAAAAAATAAAGTATAAAAAAGAAAAAGTTGTTTTTTCTCTTTTTTTATGTTATAATGTGCTTATATTACGCTTAAAAGAAGAGGCTAAAATGAATTTTAAACGAATTGAAATTGTAGGATTTAAAAGTTTTGCAGATAAAACAATTATAGAATTCGATGGTGGTATTACCGCCATTGTTGGCCCTAATGGCTGTGGAAAAAGCAATGTTGCTGATTCTATTCGTTGGGTTTTGGGTGAACAAAGTAGTAAAACCTTGCGTGGAAGTTCTATGCAAGATGTTATTTTTGCTGGAACTGAAAATCGTAAAAGTTTAAGTTATTGTGAAGTTACTATGGTTTTGGATAATAGTGACAAAACATTAGATGTTGAATACACCGAAGTTTCTTTAACCAGAAAATTATATCGTAATGGTGAAAGTGAATATTTATTAAACAACACTCCTTGCAGATTGAAAGACATTGTTGATATTTTGCATGATAGCGGAATTGGAAGAGATGGCTATTCAATTATTGGACAGGGTAAAGTTGATGAAATTGTAAATTCTAAACCAGAAAATAGAAGAATAATTTTTGAAGAAGCCGCAGGAATAAGCAAGTTTAAATCTAAAAAAATTGAAGCAAGCCGAAAACTTGAAAGAACTCGTGAAAATTTGTCAAGACTTCGTGATATTTTGGGAGAAATTGAAAAACAATTAACTCCTTTAAAACATCAAGCCGAAAATGCTAAAAAATATTTAGTTTTGAAAGAAGCCCTAAAAAAGGCTGAAATTAACAACTATATTTATCAATATGATAATGCTAGTGTAAATAAAGAGGCTATTAACACAAAAATAAGAGCAATCGAAGAAGAACTTAATGTAAGAAATGCAGATTTAGAAAATGTTATTCAAAAATATAATGAAAATTTTGATAAAATTCAACATATCGACAAAGATATTAATGGCTTATATCAAAAAATGATTGAACTTAATGTTAAACTTGAAAAATCTTCAAGTGAAGCCAGCGTTATTAACGAAAAATTGGCTTCAAATTCTAATGAAATTGAAAGAATTAATCAAGAGATTTCAAAAATTAAGTTCGCGTTAGAAGACACCAAAAATGCTTTAAATTCAAAACAAGAAAAACGGGCTTTGAATGAAGAAAAAATTAAAAAATTAAATGAAGAAATTGAAAGTGCTAGAAGCAAATATTTAGCAATTGTTGATGAACTTACAAAAAGTGAAGATTTAAGTCTAGACAACCAAAAACAAATGGTTAATGCTTTAAGCAAACTTGGTGATTATAAAAGTGATTTAAGTAAAAAAACTGCGGAATGTGAGGGCGTCAGTGCTAAACTTGACGAATGTAATAGTGCTTTAAATGAAGAAACTATTAAAAATGTCGAATATAATGCAAATTTAGGAAAGTTAAATGAAAAAATTGACAATTTAACTAAACGAAAACTTGTTTTGAAAACTGAAACCGCAAGTGAACTTAATAAATTTAATGAAAGTGTTTTAAAACTTAAAACCGTTGAAGAAAAAGTTGCTTCTTTAAATAATTCTCTTGCAATTTTAGACAGTCGAAAAAAAGTTTTAACTGAAATGCAACGAGATTTAGAAGGTTTTAACAACTCGGTTAAAAATTTACTAAAACATAGTGAACAAAATGCAAACTTAAAGAAAGAGTTTGTAGGTGTTGTTGCAAGTTTAATGCAAGTTCCAGAAAAATTTGAAACCGCTATTGAAATGGCTCTTGGTGGTGCAGTTCAAAATGTGGTAACTGAAAACGAACAAAATGCTAATAACTTGATTAATTATTTAAAGCAAAATTCACTTGGAAGAGCAACATTTTTGCCAATAACAAGCGTTAAACCAAGAGGAATTGACGAAAGATATACTCAAAAACTTAAATTAAACGGCGTTTTTGGAATTGCTAGCGAATTAATTAAATATGACCCAAAATTAAAAAATATATTTGAAAGTTTGCTTGGTTCAACAGTTTTAGTAAACGATTTACCTCTTGCAATAAGTTTAGCAAAAGAATGCAATTATTCATTTAAGATTGTAACTCTTGATGGTGATGTTATTAACCCAGCAGGTTCAATTTCGGGCGGTAGTAA
>DLSG01000061.1:0-5002 GCA_002501285.1 Christensenella sp. UBA7868
ATAAAGAAACATTACTTTATTTTCAGTAGAACCACCATTATAACTTGTTGCACCATTTACAATAAAACCGGTACATGGGTCAGCACCTTCAGCACTTCCATCGTTATAATATAAGTGGATACTTTGAAAAGTAGATAACAAAGAAAATACTTCCTCATTATTTGAATTTAGGAATGATATTTTTACATTTATTCCGTCTAAATAACCAATACTAGGGTCATTTATAGAAAGATTTCCTAAATCAATAACATATAATGTTTGAGAATCAGTAGTTATTGTTTTTGCACTTGAAAGTTCAGACTTATCAAGATTTAATGTTGTAGATAAAATTTCAGTTGTATATTGTTCAGGCTCTTCTACTGAACCTGTAACATAATCACCGTCAGAACAATGAATTGTTAAATTATTTGGTAAACCAGTAGTTTCGTATGTTAAACGTTTTGATTTCCATTCTGCGATTGTGCCAGGATATGTAATGTTACAGCTAGAAGTTTTTGGCGTAAAATATAACATTTCTGGATGAGTAACTGTACCAATATTAAAATTTTCAAAAGTCGGAAGATTTAATGTACTCAATTTCATACCTGAAAGAAAACTTGATATATTGTAAACTTTTGAACAATCAAAAGTTGATATGTCAAGTGAAGAAAGTGCTGTACAGCCGTGAAACATTTCGGCCATATTTTCTACATTAGAAGTATTAAAAGATGAAATATTTAATCTACTCAACTTTGTACAATCTTGGAACATTCCAATCATACTTGTAACTAGGGTTGTATCAAAACTTGATAAATTTAAAATTCTAATAGAAGTTGATGTAAACATATTACTCATGTCAGTAACTTTTGCTGTGTTAAAATTTGATAGATTTAAACTTGATAATTTTTCGCAGTGGTCAAACATATTTGACATATTTGTAACATTGCTTGTATCAAAATTATTAAGGGATATTGAAGTTAGTGATTTACAATAACCAAACATATACGCCATATCAGTCACATTGGTTGTATTAAATGAAGATAAATCAATAGATGTTAAATTTTCACAGTTGCTAAACATATATGACATATTTGTAACTAAAGCAGTATCAAAGGTTGATAAGTTTAAAGTAGTTAAATTTTGACATTGTGCAAACATATTACTCATATTTGTTACTTTAGAAGTATTAAGAGTAGATACACAAGTGTCTAAATTTTCTAAAGCACTACAACCCTGAAACATTGAACTCATATCTGTAACATTCGATGTATTAAAATTTGATATATTCAAACTTTGTAAACTTGAACACCCTGAAAACATTCCACAAGCATTTTGAAGATTTTCAGTATTTAACATAGATAAGTCTAATGTCGTTAAAGAAGAACAATCGCTAAATAAGTTAAACATTGAATAAACTTGACTAGTGTCAAGATTTCTAAAATCTATTTTAGTTAGATTTTTACAACCACTAAAAGCACTACCTAAAAAGTTTAGTCCCTCAATTTTTGGTAAAATTAAATCTCCGGCAATATCTTTGTTTACACATTCCAAAGAGTTTGTCCCATTATTAGTAACTGTAATATCTCCGTCAGCGACTAATTGCTCCCATGATTTGGTTAAAGTCGTTGTGCCTGTTACATACAAGCCAGCCGATAGAGTAGTTGGGTCTTCTGTTTGTCCACTCTCTAATTCTTCTATTCGTTGTTTTAATGTTAGAATAGTGCTTTCCAGTTCTGCGATTTTAGCGTCTTTTTGTTCAATTTCTGTTTCAAGTTTTTGAATATGAAATTCAAGTTCCGAAATATTAGATTGTAAATCAGTAATTTGCGTATTTAATGAAGTTACCATATTGTTGGCGGTTTCGAGTTCTGAAACTTTTTCATTGTATGCGGTAGTCTTTTCGTCAAGTTGCGATTGTAAATTTATTTTGGTTGTTTCAAGTGTTTGAATCGTGTTTTCAAGTTCACTCTTTTTGTTTTGAAGTTGTTCAATATTTCCATTCGCAGTTTCTAAATCTTCGCAAACTTTAATATATTCATTTGTTTTTGCAGTTAATTGACTGTTTACATTATCAAGATTTGATTGTAAATTTGACTTATCTTGTTCAAGTTGTGTTTTCTCGTTTGTTAGAATTAAAACTTTTGCTTCTTCGGTTTTTAAATTGTTTTTGGCTATATTTAATTCTTCTTGTGTTTCATTCAAAGTTGTTTTTGTAGCGTCTAACTCGGTTATTGCTTTTTGTTTTTCTTCTTCCAAAGAAGTAACTTTATTGTTAGAATTAACTAACTTTACACCTAAGTCAAAGACTTCTTGTTTTAACTTTTCTTTTTCGTCTTTTAAAGTTTTGTTTTCTTCCGTTATCTCTGTAACCATTTTAGTTAAATTATCACGGTCAGTTTTTAAATCTTTTATTTTAAAGCCACCATAGACAGCTCCAAACGAAGCCACAGTAATTAAAGGATAGCCAATGATTTTAAATAATATTGATTTTCCCATATTTTCTCCTTTTGTTAGTTTAATTTTGTTGAACCATCACTAAAAATTGTGATAGAAGCACTAGAAGTATTTTCTTCGGCTTCTTGTTTGTTTTCTTGTTTTTGCTCTTGTTCATTATTTGTGTTGTTTTTGTTAAAGAAAGCATTTATTTCGTTTTTATAAATGAATCCGGTAGCTGCTGCAGCACCAATAAGGATAAATAAGCAAATAATAAGAAAATTTTTCATATTATTCCTCCTGTTATTGTTTTTTGTTTAAATTTAATATTTTTATCACCCCCTTAAATTAAATTGATTGTTTGCAATATTAAATAGATTTCAAATCCGATTAAGGCTAGGACTAAAATAAGCATTATTATAGATATCGCCTTAATCGTTTTGGAATTTGATTTTATTAAACCGATACTGGTAAAAAATGAATTTAAAGCAAGACTTATAGTTACTAAATGTAAAATTATGTATAGGGGAATGACAATTATCTTGCTAATTCCTACGCCAAGTTGAGAGGATAAACTTGTATTAGTAGAGTTTAAAACCATATCTTTATTTAAGTTCCAAATTATTATCGAACTCACACTAGATATGACATAAAATATTAATAACTTAAATAATTTTAATCCGTCTTTCATTTTTACTCCCGTAACATTTCTCGTGCTTCTTCGTCTGTTAAAGCATCACTTTCAAAAGTACTAGATTCCAACTTTTTATCTTTAGCCTCATACAAGTTATGAAAACAACGGTCGTTATAAACAACATTTAGACAACTTGGAGTGTAAAAAGTTTTTATTTGTGACTTGATTATCGCTCCGTCCCGTTCGTTATAAACTCGCTCTTCCACTGTGTATCTTCTGAAACCTATGCAGTCTATATAATGTTTTAAACGTTTCATAAATAGTGCATTGCGTTTACTGCTTTTTTCTATTTTCTTTTGTAATTTGTTATAAGTTTTAGAGCCTTCATAATATTTGTAAATTGCGTTGGTTTGTTTAACTCTTTTTTTAACCAATTTGTCATAGATTTTATGTAAAAAGATTGGTTCCATTGTCCATGTTTGTGTTAAACATAAATTTATACGTTCAACAACTCTTCGTATGTCTATAAAACTTCTGTTTTCATCTTGTTCGGTTAATCTCCAAAAGCCATTAGTAATATGCCTTAACAATCTTCCAAACAAAGAAAGTTTTTTCATTTTCTTTTCAACTTTGCCTTTTTGGGCTTCAAACTCAATACCAATTTCATCACTAAACAATACTGATAGGTAAGGAAGTTTCTTTTCTTGAAGAAGATGTGCTTTTGTTAATTTATTTGCTTTTCTTCCTTGCTCATCTACAATTGGAACATTGCTCCAAAGACAAGGAATAGTCCCTTCTTTCTGGCAGAACTCATAAGCCTCAATAACTTCTGCTTTTTCTTGTTTTTGAAAATCGCTTAATTTATTTTCATTTATACCTTTATAGTACCAATATTTGTATGTTAATTCTTGCCAACATTTTTCAGCTAAAATTTCGGCTTCGTATGCTGTTTGCGTACTTTTTCCGCAACCAGGAGGACCTTCTCTAAAATCAACCCTAGATTTTTGGCTTAAAATTTCCTTGTTATGCTTTTTTACAAGTCTGACATAATTCAAAAATCTAATCATACCTATTAGTGTCCAAGCGGTGAAGAATCCAAAGGGGATAGAAACTATTATTAAGGGAATTGAAACATACCAAAGTTTAAAATTAAAACCGATTGAAATTAGTAGTATTAAATCGAAAATTATAGTTACAATAAATTTATTTATGTAATGTCTTCTAGCGAACCACTTTATCCAATCACGCTTCGGTTTTGGCTTTTTGTCTTTGTTAATAAAAAGATTTTTAATCCAAGCAAAAATATTAAATCGGCTTTTAACTTTTTTCTTTTTTGCCTTATTCATATATTTAAACCTTAACTATTTCGATATAAGGAATTAAGCAAAGTATTCCAGCATCAGTGGCTTCTTGGATTTTTGTTTTTAAATCTGCAAATTCTAGATTTTCAAGAATTAAATCACAGTTTTCAGGAAAGTCTTTATCTGTTGCTTTTTTAATATTGATTGAAACTATTGCTGAATTTTCTCCATCATTTGGAGAATTAAATATAAACATAAAATCTCCTATAATTACCTCGTTATTGGATTTGTTTTTAATTACAAACTCAATACCAAAAGTCTTTCCAACAAAATAGCTTTCTCCTAATTGTCCAAATGATTTATTGCCAATTTTTATAATATATTTTAATTCTAAATTTGATGCGGCTAAAATATCATCCCCAGTCATAAGATTGAAAATTTCACTATTGTAAGGGTTGAAAATTAAAGAATTAACACTCCACATTGAAGAACCATTGTTGTCGGTTTTACCTCCTTCAATATTAGATAAATCATACGAAACGCCTAAACATTCATTATTTGTAAGAAAAGAGCAATAAAGAATAATATTTTTAAATGGAATTTTGTTATAAATATTTCCATCACTATCTTTCCAGTTTAAAACTACTTTATTATC
>DLSG01000061.1:5017-17913 GCA_002501285.1 Christensenella sp. UBA7868
GAAGTGTTAAGTCACTATAAAGATTTATAGTTAAAGTTTTATAAATTTTACCATCCACATACAAAGAAACAGTGTAACTTGGAACATTATCCGCTTCAATCATTGAAGCGAAGGAGTCTTCCGTAATTTTGATTTTAAAACCATATTTTTGAATATAACTTTGCCAAAGTTTTACAGCTTTTTCTCCGTTATTTGTGATTAAAATAATTTTCGTACCGTCTTTATAAAAATTAATTTTTATGTTTAAAATATCTGTTAACAAAACTGTGTTGTTTGTTGAATAAAATGTATTTATAAAATTTGAGTTAATAAATTCTAATTTGTTTTCAACATAACCACATTTGTTGCCGTTTATTTCAATTGTATATTTTTTTGTTTTGTCAAAACCTTCAACAGGTGAGGTTATAACTTCGGCAAAATATTCTTTTTCGTTTGCGCCAGAATTTGTAAATAAAAGTTGAGTTACATCATACTCAAAATCGCTCACTTTAACAACATCGGTTGTATGTTGAAAATATCCAAATACTTTGCTTGTTAGGCTTAACATACGGTTAACATCATAAATGCAAAATGAGCCAAATATAAAAATTATTGCAATTATTATAAACCCAATTTTTGTTGCATCGTTTCTAAATAGTCCCATTATACCTTCACCTCCGTTAAAACTCCATTTTCAAGTGTAAAATACGATGTAATATTTAAATCTTTAATATGCCCGTCTTTGTTAATTCCACCAAAGGCAACTCCAACTTCCTTTAAATAATCTAAATCGAATACGAGTGTGTAGTTTTGTTTTTTATCTTTATATTCATTAAAACTTGCTTCATTAATGTCTGCAATATGCGTTGCTAAACTCTCGTCAAAAGTAAATTTACAATTTTGTTCTGTTAAGATAAAATAATTCTTGTCACTAAAATGCTCATTAAGCAAAGTGTCTTGAGTGTCATTAGTCCAGTTTGTGTTGTATTGAACTTGGTTAAATATACTATCTTTGGCAGTCTTTGCTTCTTCATTGTAATTTGTAAATTTCGTATATATGTAAGTGTCAATAATATCACTTTCAATTTTTTTATATTTTTCACTATCAAATTTATATACATCGAAATAATCTTTAAAAGGGAAGGTTACTGTATAGGTTCCACTATCATAAGTTCCACTATGGAATATCTCATATAAATTTTTAACAAATAAACTTAAACTTGATTTCGTTGTTATCGTTGTATTTGCTAATCCATTTTCGACTTTTAGGGCTCTGCCAAACTGCAATGCATACGATTCGCCATTAATTTCAATTTTAATACAGCCAAAATCTTGAATTGAATTATCGCTTTCTTTAAAGCTTAAGCCATCACTTTCTTGATAAAAACATATATTTTTACTATCATAATTTTTTTGACCATTTTCTCCGTCTAAATATGTAAACCATTGATACCAATTCCAGTCTAAAGGACCTCTTTTCCAGTCTAGTTTTAAATTGTTGTAATTTAATATTTGAACACCAGAACTTACAACATCTGTTGAATTGTAATCCGTGTAATAATTGAATTTTAATTCAAATAAATTGTTGTATGAATTAATTTCCATAACTGGCTTTTTGCCATTTATATCCTCAACTGTGTTTGCATAAATTGCGGAGTTTGTAAAACTTTTTGGCTTAAAAAATTTTAAATATACCCATAGTCCAATTGAAATAGCACAAAGAATTAAATATATGGATAATATTATTTTTAAAACTGTTAGTAATTTGCTTTGTTTATTCTCTGTCATTCCTCTAATCCCTCCTTATTATTTGCCTTGTTTTGGTTTGAAAAGTAGGTGAGTAGGTCAAGGTCGTCAAACTCACATAACTCAAATTCACAATTTAAAACTTCCTGACAAAATTCTTTTGCAAGTGGGAAGTTTTGTTTGGATTCTTTTAACTTTTCAAATGTTGAAGTTACAATTGAGTTTTGTTCTTTCAATGTCGTTTCATCAAACATTACTTTTCCTAGTTTTAAAAGATTGATTAAAGCGGTATTTAATACAACTTCACCATATCTGTCTTTTAAGTCTTCAATGTCTTTTTTGTTTCTATTAGCCATTAATGTTTTTCTCCTTTTAGAAAATAATTTGTTAAAATTTCAATCGTGCAAGACCAACACAAATAAAAAGTCCTCGGATAAGTATCTGGGGTTAATGTTACTCTTGGGATTTTTTGTTCTATTTTTTTGCCACAACAATCGCAAAATCTTTGTTTATCCTCTCGGAGTATCCTTAACTCTTTTTTCATTTATGTTTGCCTCCTGACTAAAAATTTTAATTTGGTGAGTGGGTGAACCTTGCTCGGTTCTTTTTGTTAAAATAAAGTTGAAAAACTAAAAACTCAAAACTCAAATAAAGGTTTATTTAGAAAAAAAATTTTGAAAAAATTAAAAAATTAATAAAATTTTAAAGGAGCAACCCTAAAAATTAAATATCCCACTCATAAGGTGGTCGCCCCTTAAAAGTTAAATCATTTTAAAAATTGTGTTTGTTGTAATATCGTCTTGGTTAAAAAGAAATGTTAATGATTTAGAATCTACTTTGAAGTAGTCATTGTTAATACTTAAAACTATGTAGCCGTCCATTAAATAAACAATTTCAAAATCGTAATCAAAACAAAATTGTTTTTTTATTTGCTCGTAAATATGTTTAAATTCTTTAATATCTTTAATGTCCGTGCGTTCTAATTCTTTTAATTTGTTAAATTGTTTTCGCATCATTTCTTCTTTCACTAATATAATTCCAATAATTATATTTAATAAAACAAGTAAAAAGCCGAACATCATTCCGAGTGAAAATATTGTTAAATTCATTTTAATAACTCCTTTTTCCTAAATTTTTTTGCATTGCAAATTTGACTAAACTATTTCCGTGACTTGGCTTTAAGCCATTATTTAGACAAAAATCTAAATAAACTACATATTTTTTATCTGTCATTTTTAAAGCTGTTTCAATCATAATTAAACTCCTTTTCTTAAATTAGTTCCGCTAATTCGTTTTTTTAAATTTTTTAAATCTGTGTTATGTAACATAATTGGTGCTTTGGTTGGAGATTCAAGGAAGTATGCCATATAATACGGATTAGCACTTTCAACCTTTTTTATATTCCAGCCTTTATAGATTCCAATTTGTTTTGTGGGTGCTAAATTAAACATATATGCCGTCCTTTGCAAGTATTTTTTTCAATTCCATACGCTCTGCTAGTTCTAAAACTTGCTCTTTATGTTTCTCTGTTTCTTCTGAAAAGAAAATATCACTTTCAATACTGGCGAACTTATAAATCCCATTATCAAAAGATAAGGATAAATTAGAAATATCTTGTTTTTCACAAATTTCAGCAATTGCAAGTAAATGAGTTGCAATACCATCAATAATCAAATCTTTAGCAATATCGTTTGATTTTTCTGTATCTTTCATAAAGCCTCCTAAACCAACAATTCTTTTTTTATGAAGTTTTCTGCTGCTTCTAAACTGTCAAAGCCATAATAGCCTTGTTCCCAATATCCAGTAGTATCGTCATATCCAGCACCAACAGAAAAATCAATCTGTCTTTTCACTACAACGATTTTTCTTCCTATTGCACTGTGAAAAGTTTTTTTAATAGGGTGGTCGTTTTTGGTCGCTTTTGAAAAAGCACCTTTTATTGGCTCTCCGTTTTCGTCTAATCCAGCAAGTTTATAAAAATCTTTTATACTAATCATCGTTTGCATCGCTTTCGACCTCAATAATGCTTTCATAATTTATTAACCAACCAATAACTAGGCTTAAAAGATAGTAATCTTGAAAACATCCTTTAGATATTCCATTTTTTTCTAATTCATCAACAGCTTCTTCCCACTCTTCCTTTGAGTATCCATAGTGTTTAAGATATTCTGCTAATGTTATTTGTTTTTTCATTTTTGTTGCTCCTTATAATTAAAAATTTTATTTATATAAACTGCCGTAGCAGGTTATAACTTGTTTTGTAGGTCTTTTTCTTTCACTCGGGTTTTTGTTTCGATAATTGCGTACACCAACTCTTCAATGGAACAGTTTAAGACTTCTGCAAGTTTTGGAAGCATTTCGACAGGCGGTGTTCGAGTTCCATTTTCCCATTGACTTATGCACCCTTTTGAAAGATTAAAAGAATTTGTTAATACAATTTGTTTCACATTTTGTTTTAATCTTAATGATTTTAATTTACTCATGACAGATATTTCTCACTTTATGTGAAATATTTTAATTTGTTTTATTATTTTTGTCAAACATTATTTCACATTTTTTGAAAAAAAAAGAGATTTTTAATTAATTGTTGATAAAAATTTCACGAAATGTTAACATTTATTAAAAAAGGAGGAAAAATGTTTGGCGAAAATTTAAAAAAAATAAGAAAACTCAACAAAATGGGGCAGGTTGAACTTGCTAAAAAATTAAATGTTGCAAATGGAACAATAAGTATGTGGGAAAATAATTTAAGGACACCAGATGTAGCAACAATAAAAGAAATTTCAAATTTATTTAAAATTCCAATTTCTTATTTAATTGAAGATGAAATAAAAATAGAGCCCGAAGAAAGCAAGTCCAAAACAGAAAGCAGGTTTACGGAAAAACAAAGGGAGTTGTTAGACTATATCCAACAATTAAACGATTATCAATGCAAGGTTGCAAAGGTTTATTTTAAAACTTTGTTAAATGATTTTAGAGATGAATCAGATATTGAAAAACAAATTGAAAAACAAAGGAAGGATTAATATGTTAACTTTAGGTATTATTTTTACGATTATTGGCAGTATTGGTTTTTTAATATTTAACATTTTGATTTTTTCTATGATTTCTTATTTTTCAAGTTTCATTGAAACTTTGAAATTCATGTTTTATGACCCAACTTCTTTTTTTATATTTTTAACAAGTATCATTTTTCTTGTTTTAGGTATTATTTTTATAATCATCGGCAAAAAGAAGAAAAAGGCTAAGATTGCATTAATAAACAAAGCGAATGAAGAGAAAGAAATGATGAGAAATCAAATTAATGCTTTGCAACAAAAAGAATTAGAATTAAAAATTTTGAAAGAAAATAATTTAATAAAAGATAATAATGAAAAATTTTGTTCATATTGTGGAGCAAAATTAAAAAATGATGAACTTCAATGTTCACATTGTGGAAGTACGATAGAAAAATTTAGGAGTGAAAAAAGTGACAGATATTGAATTATTAAAATATATAAAAAGAAATAATTAAACGAAAAGAAACAGACGACATTATTTTGTCGATGATTTTAGCCTATGAAGGCAAAAAAGAAGTTGATAGAGAGGAATTAAAAGATAGTTTTAAAGTAATTGATTTTAAAACTACGAATAAAAAGACAGAAAAGAATAATTTAAGTTATTCCAATGATATGGAGGAAGAATTGAAAGGAATAACTTTAAGAAAAGATGGTTTGTATATGATTAGAAAAACCATTGGCGGAAAAACATATACTAAATATGCTAGAACAATTAATGAAGCAAAAAAAGAAAGGACTAGATTATGTAAAATTAATCAAGACACTTATAGTTCAAAAAATATTTCTTTAAAAAATTGGATGTCTGAATGGCTTGAAACTTGCAAAAAGCCATTCGTTAGCCCAAATAGTTATCGAGAAATTTGCGACGCAACTAAACGTATTGATAAAGCATTTAAAAATTTGAAATTAAAAGATCTAAATACAAATATGTTGCAAAAATACATGAATAGTTTAGAACATAATAGAACAAAAGAAAAAACCCAAACTTATTTCAACGCTTTATTACAAAGAGCGGAAGATTTAGAATTGATTAAAAAGAATCCATTTAAAGGAGTTATTAGAGATAAAAAAATTAATAATAAAAATGTTTGTTTTAGTTTTGATGAACAAAGCAAAATATTATCAAAATTAAAAGACAATTTTATTGAACATGAAATTTATATTTACTTACTTACAGGTTGCAGACCTAATGAATTGCCACCCAGTCAAAATTTTGACTTTGTAAACAATTTGATTACAATTAATGGGACAAAAACAGAAAAATCAAAAAAAAGAGTTATAGAAATAACCCCAGAATTTGCAAATTATATAAAACCATACATAATGTCTAATAATAGGGTAGCAGTTAAACAAATTAGTAAAGAATTTAAACAAATATGCACTGAATTGAAAATAGATAAGCCTATTCTATATAGACTTCGTCATACTTTCGCCAGCAATCATTTTATATTAAAAACACCTGCTAAACAGGTTCAAGAATGGTTAGGACATTCAAAAATAACTCTTACAATGGATACTTACACAGATATAGATAAAACTTCAAGTAGGGAAAAAATTCAAAATTTATACAAAAATTTTTATTTTGAATTTAAGTAAATATATAAAATATATTTAAGATTTTTTAATTACACAACTTTTTACACAATATTTACAACAAAAATGAAAAAATTGAAATTATTAATAAAGGAGAACCCTTTATAAATAAAGGGTTTTGTAGTAATATAAATAATACAAAAAATAAACTTTAAATCAACTTCTTTCTGAAAATCCTCGTGTCGGTGGTTCGATTCCGCCTCGAGGCACCATACGTGGTTTGCAATCTCTTAAATGTTAGAGATTGTTTTTTTTTATTTATAAATAGAGGCTTTAATTAAATTTTTTAAAAATTTTTATATATATTAAAGTGAGATTTTATTAAATTTAATAAATTTTTACTACACAATTTTTACACAATTTTTGAAATCAAAATTGAAATTTAAAATACAAATAAAGGAACTTAATATTTGTATATTGGTAATGATGATTAAACAAAAAAATAGTCAAAAAAATTTTAATTATTTTTATAATTTAATTTACTTTTTTGTCGTTTTTTGATATTCTCTTTATGGAAATAATTAATAATTAAAAGGATATAATATATTTATGAATGAAACTTTTGCAATTTCAACAGATTCAACATCAGATTTCTATGCCGAAGAAATAAAAGATTTAGGGTTATTTGTTGGAAAATTAAATTACACTTTAGAAGACAAAAATGGAATAACTGAACTTCTTGATGATTTTAAAAGTTATGAAGATTATGTGAATTTTTACAACACATTGCGTCAAGGAGTTGTTGCAAGAACTTCAATTTTAAACTTTGATGCCCATGTAGAATTATTTACAGAAATGGCAAAAAGCGGAATTAAAACTGCTTTGCATATTACACAAGGAAAGGGTTTAAGCCCAACAATTGATCGTGCAAATGAAGCAATTGAAGAAGTTAAAAAACAATTTCCAGACATTGATTATCGTGCAATAGAGAGCAATGCAACAACAGTTAGTGAAGGGAATATGGTTAGAATTGCTTTAAAATTAAGAGAACAAGGCAAAACTCTTGATGAAGCAATTGAAGTTATTGAAAAATTGAAACATCAAACTCAACATTTTATTGCGGTAAACGATTTAATGCACTTAAAACGTGGGGGAAGAATTAGTGGTGCTGCGGCAACTATTGGGACTATCCTTCAACTTAAACCTATTATTGAATTTACAAAAGAAGGAAAACTTTCTGTTGTAAGAAAAGAAAATGGAATTAAAAAAGCATATAAATCTATAATAAATGAAGTTAAGCAAAACTTTACTTTCCACAACGAATTTGCTTTCCCTAAAATTGTTCACACCGACAATATTGAAGGTGCAAAAATTTTAGCCGATATGGTTAAACAAGAGTTTGGTATTGAACCTGAAATTAGAATAATGGGTCCTATTATTGGTGCTCATGTTGGGCCTGGGGCAGTGGCTTTCACTTTTGTTTCTAACGAACAAAGAAAATATTAAAATTTTAAATTGTTTAAAAAAATAAAATATATTAAAAGTAAAAATAAAAATAAAAATAAAAATAAAAATAAAAAAAGTTGTCAAAAATTTTATTAAATTAAAAAATATTATTGACAACTTTATTTTTTTAGTTTAGTATAATAATAAGGAGATAAGAGAGAAATGATTATTAAAATAAACAAAAACTAAATAGTCACATAAAGCATAACTCGGTTTTATGTGAAAAAGCATAAGACTGATAGATTTATTAGTTGGTTTATTTTTATATCAATTTTAGAAATTTGCAGTTTTGCAAATTTTTTTTATGTTTATTTGTTCTTATGCTGACTTTTGCATAAGGGGGAATAAATATGATTATATTGAATAATATTTGCAAAGAATTTGCAGACAAAAAACTTTTTGAAAACTTGAATTTAACAATTTATGACGGAGAAAAAATCGGAATAATTGGCGATAATGGAACTGGAAAAACAACTTTATTTAATTTAATCGCAAAAGAAATTTCGCCAGATAGCGGACAAGTTTACTATGATGGCGAAATAGAATATGTAAAGCAATCGGGCTTAAACAAAATAAATAATGAAGAAATGACAATAGGCGAAAAAATTAATTTTAACAAAAATTTTTATGAACTTAAATTAAAACCTGGGCTTAACAGTCAAGATAAAAACACTTTTTCGGGCGGAGAAAGAACAAAAGTAGCGTTATTAAACGCATTTAAAAACGAAAATTCAAGTGTTATTTTGCTTGATGAGCCGACCAACCACCTTGATGAAAACGGAATAAAATGGCTTATAGAAAAAATTAATAATTTTTTGGGAACTGTGATTGTAATTTCTCATGATAGATATTTTTTAAATCAAATAGCAAATAAAATAATTGAACTAGATAATGGAAAAGTTTACGAATATTATGGAAATTACGACGACTTTTTAACTCAAAAAAATGAAAAACTAGAATATGCAAAAAAACAATATGAACTTCAAAAAATAATGAACGAAAAAATAGAAAACGAAATTAAAGATTTAAAACAAAAAGCAAAAACTTTTGACAAAAATTCTCGCCGTGATGGTTCGTCAGACAAAAGAAGTAAAGGCTATAAGGGCGGAATGAGCAACAAAGCGGGAAAAATTAGCAGACAAGTTAAAGCAAAAGAAACAAGGCTTGAACAACAAAAACAAAAAAATATTGAAATGCCACCAAAGGAAAAAGAAATTTTTTATAGCATAAATTCTAATGCTTTTGGTTCAAAACTTTTAATAAAAGCCGAGAATTTAAGCAAAAAGTTTGATGAGAACTTGCTTTTTGAAAATGTAAATTTTTGTGTGGAAAATGGCGATAAAATTGCATTAACAGGGGATAATGGAAGCGGAAAAACAACGCTTTTAAAAATGATTTTAGGACAAGAAAATTTTGAAGGGAACCTTTGGATATCAAATTCGGTAAAAATTGCTTATTTGTCACAAGATGTTTTTGACATTGATGACGATGCTAGTATTATAGAATTTGCTTCCAACAACGGCTATGAATATAAAACAAAATTTTTAACCAATCTTGCGAATATGGGCTTAAACAAGCAAATTTTTAACAAAAAGATTAACACGCTTTCGCTTGGTGAAAAAATGAAAATTAAAATTAATGAAATTATTTTAAGTGATTTTAATCTTTTGCTTCTTGACGAACCAACAAATCATTTAGACATTAACAACAAAATTTTTTTAGAAAAAGTATTAAAAAATTATATAGGCAATTTAATAGTTGTTAGCCACGACAAAAATTTTGTAAATAATGTTGCTACAAAAATATTGAAAATTGAAAATAAAAAAATCTCGCTAATTTAAAGTGAGATTTTTTTGTTTTCATCATTTTCGCTAGTATTAAAATCTTTTAATTCTTCTAAAAGTTGTTGTTGCTGGCTAGACAGTATATTTTTGCTTTTCTTAATGTTTTTAATCTCCATTATAATTCCGACAATTGAAAAAACTAATGAAACCGATTGAGATATTCCGCCAAGTGTAGAACCAATTAAGAATAAATAAGCAATTATTAAAGATGCATAGACCATAGCCCCAACTTTATAGAAAATTACATTTTTAAAACTTAAAGTTATGTTGACTACAATAGTTGCAATTAACGGAAGAATACAGTAGATTCCGTTCCAAGTGAACACTGCACAAACAATACTTAAAATACTGAAAGTTAAACAAGCGAGAACTCGAACCCACATTTTATTTAATTTCTCTTTTTTGTCTATAAAGAAAAATACTAAAAGTCTAATAGTTTCAACAATTGCCACAAATCCTGCTAATTTTGCGTTTAACAAAAAGTAGTGGGAAATATAAAACATACTTGAAATAAGTTGAAGAAAAAGCATTTTTTGCTTTGTTTTTAAAATTAAACTTATTGAGTATATTACAGCAGATATACATATAAACACTTGTGATAATATAAATGTCATAATCGTTCCTTTTAATCAAAACAAACCAATTAATAATAGAAAATATATACGAAATATTTTAGTGGTTTTATTTGCAATATACATTACCACAAAATTGATTTTATGTCAATATCGTTGCGACAAAATCCGCTTTTATTCTAATTTTAATTTTATATTTTGCAAATTTTTTAGTGATAAAATTTTTGCATAGGAGTAAGTATGGAAATTAAAACGCGAGTTTATAAAAATGCTTTGTATGTAACGATGAATGGTGAACTTGACGAGCATAGTGCGACATATACAAGAGAAACATTAGATGACATTTTGGAAAAAGAAAAATTTAATCAAGTTATAGTAGATTTATCCGAACTTGAATTTATGGATTCGACAGGGATTGGAGTAATGATTGGACGATATAAAAAATTAAAAAACAGAGATATTCCGCTTTATCTTACAAATCCTAACAAACATATAGACAAAATTTTTGAAATGACAGGGCTTTATAAAATTATGCCCAAACTTGTGTGAGGTGAAAAATGAAATTAATTAATGAAATGAAACTTACAATAAAAGCGTTAAGTGAAAATGAAAGTTTTGCTCGAAGTGTAGTAAGTGCGTTCTGTGTTCCACTAAATTTAAGTTTAGATGAATTAACCGAAATTAAAACATCTGTAAGCGAAGCAGTTACTAACTGTGTTGTTCACGCTTATCCAAACGCAAAAGGGGATATTAAAATTTTAGTAAAACTATTTGACGAAAAAGTTTACATATCAATTTCAGACGAAGGAGTGGGAATTGATAATGTAGAAAAAGCCCGTGAGCCATTCTTTACTACTAAACCCGAAGAAGAACGCTCGGGCATGGGCTTTACAGTTATGGAGAGTTTTATGGACAAAGTTGATGTGAAAAAAAATGGTAAAAGTGGTGTTACAGTTGTTATGGAGAAATTTATTAAAAATGCAAAATTAAACGCTTTTGGGGCTTAAATGCTTGACCAAAATGAAACACTTAAACTAATACAATCTGCACAAAATGGCGACAATCAAGCAAAAGAAGAATTAATAAACAACAATTCACCATTAATAAAAAGTATCATAAAATTTTATAAAAACAAAGGCGTAGAATATGACGACCTTTATCAACTTGGAAGTTTAGGATTTGTTAAAGCAATTTTAAATTTTAAGCCCGAATTTGGTGTTAAATTTTCAACTTATGCTGTGCCTATGGTGGCTGGGGAAGTTAAAAGATTTTTGCGAGATGATGGGTCGATAAAAGTTTCAAGAGCATTAAAAACTCAATATATTTTAATCAATAAGTATATAAACAAATTTAAAATTGAAACTGGCGATAATCCTACAATTTCACAAATTGCAAAAGAATTTAACATTGAAGAAAGCGAGGTAATGTTTGCACTAGATAGTTCAAGGGCAGTGTTAAGTTTAGACGCACAAATTGACGACACAAGCAGTAATGGAAGGACTCTTGAAGAAACAATTCAAGACGAAGATAGCCAAGAAAAAATGCTTGATAAAATTGTTTTAAAATCAATAATTAAAGGTCTAAGCGAAAGAGATAAAAAAATAATTTACTTAAGATATTATCTTGACAAAACACAAAGCGAAGTTGCAAAAAAATTGAATGTAAGTCAGGTTCAGGTATCAAGACTAGAACTTAAAATTTTAGAAAAAATTAAACAAAAATATAAAGAATAATTTTATGTTTTTTACTAGTTTTTCCTAAAAATTTAATATAAAAAAGCGTGGTCAAAATACTACGCTTTATTATTTCTTTATTTATTAAAATTAAAAATTTTATAAACTTGCTTCTTTATTATAAATAAGTTCACCACTATTTAAAATATCAGAATTTTCTTCTACTTTTTTACTAATAATATCATTATTTTCAATAAGTCTTTCTTTATCTTCTTCCATTATTAAAAAATCTTTGTCGATGTTTTCGCTATCTAAATTTTCACTTTCATTTTCGTTTTCATCGTTTTTTTCAATGTTGTTTTCAATATTCAAATCATTTTTTATTTCATTGTCTAAATTTTCATTTATTTCATTTTCATTATTATCTAAAATTTTGTTATCTTCATTGTTTTCTAAGTTTTCGATATTTTCATTGTTTTCTTCAACATTTTCTGTTTTATCTTCATCTTGTTTTTCACTATTTTCAAGATTTTGATTCATGTTAAAATCAACTATTGGACGACTTCCATCTTTTAATGGAAGAGTGCTTATTCCATATTCGTCATTTTTATTGTCATCTATTTTAACAAAACGTTCTTCACCTAAATTATTGTTTGTTTGGTTTTGATTTTCTAATAAATCAATTTTATTTTCTTTGTTGTTTTCTTTTTCAATCATTGTATTATTTTCGTTTCCAGCATAATTTGTATTAAATCCATTTTGATAATTATTTGGATATTGTCCATTTCTGTAAGTGTCAATGTTTCGATAACCATTAGCATAAGTATTTACATTATTTGGAGTTTGGTTATAAAATCCATTATAACCATTATAGAAATTATTTGAATTGTAAGGGTAGCCGTTATTTACTCCGTTATAACCATTAAATTGAGGGTTGCTAGGATTAACGAAATTTGGGTTTGTATTATTGTTATTGTTATTGTT
>DLSG01000061.1:17922-18166 GCA_002501285.1 Christensenella sp. UBA7868
TTGTTATTTACGAAATTTGGATTATTTGAATTTGGCTTATTTACGTTTTGATTTTCTTTATCTTGATTGTAAGGCGTTGTATTATTGTTATTAATGTTATTATTAATATTGTTTATATCATAATTATTATATCCGCCATTGTTATTGGTTTGATTATTATTACAACTTTCACAATTTCTTAATAAGTTGTTACAATTATTAACACACTCTAATGCACCATTATAAATATCTAAACGATTTTCTA
>DLSG01000113.1 GCA_002501285.1 Christensenella sp. UBA7868
GTGCCGTTTTTCTTGGCTAATGCTATAGCTTTGTATTTCTCTTGGTGAGCCTCAGCCTTAGCAGCTGCTTTTTCAGCCGCCGCCTTCGCTTCAGGATTTTCTGCTATCATCTCAGGAGTGAGTCGCCAAGTACCCGCCATTTTTACTAAGTCCTTGATGACTTCGCCACCGCAAATCAGTCCAGCTGTAGCAGGTACAAAGGCGTTGCTTGCCGGTATGTCTCGGCGGTCTGTACACTTGCGCATGTCCTTGTTAGGACAAATGCAATGGAAACGGCAACTGATATTTGGATCGTCGATAGGACGGAGTGGTTCTTCGTCGCTGTATACTACCTTCAACTTGTTGATGTGCAACTTGCGGAGTTTCTTGCGGATAACTTTGGCCAATGGATCCATTTTTGTTTTATTGATATCCGTGATGCGAAATGCCGTCGGATCCATCTTGTTGGCTGCGCCAAGGCAACAGATGATTGGCACCTTTAGGTCATGGCAGCGTTGTATGAGGTCGAGCTTGGCTTTGACCGTGTCTATACAGTCCACTACATAATCGTATTGTGACAAGTCGATGACATCGGCGTATTCTGGAAGGTAAAACATCTGGTATTTATGGACGATGCAACGGCGATTGATATCGTGTATACGAGCTTCGCAAACGTCTACCTTGTGCTTTCCCACGGTGCTGAGGGTAGCAATTACTTGTCGGTTGACATTCGTCAGGCAGACACGGTCGTCATCTATCAAGTCAAGTTCGCCGACGCCACTTCGTGCCAATGCCTCCACTACATATCCACCAACGCCACCAACGCCAAAAACGATAATTTTTTTGCTTTGAAGTTTGTTAAAATTCTCTTGTCCTATTAAGTTAACTGTCCTTTCAAATGCACTCATATTTTTATTATAACAATTTTTTAAATTTAAGTCAAATATAGTTTAATATTACAAAAAATTATGCAAAAAAATCTCATTTTTACCAAAAAGGCTGATTTATGAGATTTTTTAATTAATTTTAAACCTAAATTAATAAATTAAAGAATAAATTTAGTTAAATCAAATTTTTTGATTGTAGAATCAAAAGTTTTATCTACATACGCTTTATCAATTGTCATTTTAAAAAGTTCAAAACTTCCATCTGCATTATAACTAATATCTTCAATTAGTTTTTCAATTATAGTATGAAGACGCCTTGCTCCAATATTTTCACTTGTTTCATTCTCATGTTCGGAAATTAGCGCAATCTCTTCAATGGCATCTTGTGTAAATTCAAGTTCAATATTATCAACTTTCAACAATTCTTCATATTGCATAGTTATTGCGTTTTTAGGTTCAGTTAAAATTTTAACAAAATCATCTTTTGTTAAATTTGTAAGTTCCACCCTAATTGGAAATCTTCCTTGAAGTTCTGGAATTAGATTTTCAACCGCTGCAATATGAAATGCTCCTGCTGCAATAAACAAAATATAATCTGTTTTAATTGTTCCATATTTAGTAGTAACCGAACAGCCTTCAACAAAAGGCAAAATATCTCTTTGTACGCCTTCTCTTGATACATCTTGATTGTTTGAACTTCCTTTAACGGCAATTTTATCAATTTCGTCTATAAAAATTATGCCTTCTTGTTCTGCTCGTCTAATTGCTTCACTATTAACACTCTCCATGTCAATAAGTTTAGAACTTTCTTCATCTAAAAGTTCTGCTTTTGCTTGTTTTACGGTCATTTTACGACGTTTTCTTGCCCCGCCTGGCATCATATTTGAAAAAATGTCGCCAAGATTTATTTCGTTTGCACTTGCAATTGAAATTTCCATTGCTTGTGGTTTAACTTGAACATCAAGTTCAATCGTTTCACCGTCATATTCCCCGTTTTCTAGGGCTTTTCTTATACGGTCTTTGTCTTCATCAACCAAAGCATTTGGATCTTTTTTAATAGGATAAACAAGGTTAAAAAGCCTGTTATAAACTGTTGGAAGGGCTTTTTCTTTAACACTTTGCATTTTTTCTTCTTTAACCATTCTAACAGAAACTTCAACAAGATCTCTTATCATGCTTTCACAATCTCTACCAACATAACCAACTTCGGTAAATTTAGTTGCTTCAACTTTAACAAAAGGTGCTTTAACAAGTTTTGCAAGTCTTCGTGCAATTTCTGTTTTACCAACGCCAGTAGGACCTTTCATAATAATATTTTTTGGAGTAATTTCTTCTTGAAGTTCTTGTGGAAGTTTACTTCTTCTATATCTGTTTCTTAAAGCAACTGCAACCGCTTTTTTTGCTTCGGTTTGACCAATTATATATTTATCTAATTCGTTTACAATTTGTTTTGGACTTAAATTCATACTTCCCCCTTAAACCTTTTCCACTGTAATATGATCGTTTGTATAAACACAAATACTTGAAGCAATACCTAACGCTTTTCTTGCAATTTCCTCACTTGTTAGGTCTGTGTTTTCCATTAATGCTTTTGCTGCGGCATAAGCATAATTTCCGCCACTTCCAATAGCACAAATATTGCAGTCAGGTTCTAAAACTTCGCCAGTACCCGAAATTACCAAAATTTTTTCTTTGTCCGCAACAATCATCATGGCTTCTAGTTTTCTTGCAATTTCATCACGTCTAAATTGAATAGCAAGTTCAACCGCACTTCGCATTAAATTGCCCGAAAATTTGTTAAGCATTTCTTCAAATCTAGCACTTAAACTGAATGCGTCAGCAACTCCGCCCGCAAAGCCAATAACAACCTTATCGTTATATATTCTTCTAACTTTAACCGCATTACTTTTCATAATAACGCTTTGGCTTAATGTTACTTGTCCGTCACCCGCAATAACTGTTTCATTATTTCTTTTAACCGCAACAATAGTTGTTCCTTTAAGTTGTTCCATTTATTTCTCCTTTTATTTTGTTAATATATTCTAAACTATTATTAACTAATTCTAACTTATTTTTACAAATTTGTCTATCAATATTACTCATTATTACGCCAAAATTTGTATTCATTGGCTGAAAATGTTTAGGGCTAGAATGAGTAATAAAGTAAGGAAGTCCACCAATTACTGTAAAATTTGGAAGCACAAAAGGTGGTTTTCCACACAAATAATTATACATATTTATTCCTGCATAAAGTCCGCTAGCAATAGATTCTACATAGCCTTCAACCCCGCTTAACTGACCAGCAACAAAAATATTTGGATATTTTTTTAAACTGAAAGTTTCTGTTAAATTTAACGGAGCATTTATAAAAGCATTTTTGTGCATTTGCCCATATCTAATAAATTCCGCATTTTTAAGTGCAGGGATTAATGAAAAAACTCTTTTTTGCTCGCCAAACTTTAAATTCGTTTGAAATCCCACAAGGTTATACATATTCCCGCTTGCGTTTTCTTTTCTTAATTGAACAACAGCATAAGGACGTTTACCAGTTTTAGGGTCTATTAACCCAACAGGTTTGAGTGGACCAAAAAGAAGCGCTTTTTCTCCTCTTTTAGCAAGGACTTCAACCGCCATACACCCCTCAAAAACTTTTTTATTTTCAAAATCTTCAAGCGGAGCGGTTTCGGCATTAATTAACTCGTTATAAAAATTATAATATTCTTCTTTATTAAGCGGACAATTAATATAATCGTCATCACCTTTTTGATAGCGGTCTTGAATAAAATAGTTGTCTTTATCAAGGCTATCAAACGAAACAATAGGGCTCATAGCATCAAAAAAATATAAACTTTTTTCTTCAAGAAGATTTTGTAAACTTTTAAGTAATTTTTCGCTTGTAAGAGGTCCAGTTGCAATAATCGTTGGAATAGAAGTGTCAATTTCTTCAATTTCTCGGCTTACAAAATTTAAGTTTTTAAATTCTTTCAATTTTTTTGTAACCATTTCAGAAAATAAATCTCTATCAACCGCCAAACTTTGTCCCGCTGGCACTTGTGTTTTTAAAGCACAGTCAATAAGCAAACTATCTAATAATTTTAATTCTTCTTTTAAAAGTCCTTTCGCACTTTCTGGATTTTTTGATTTTAAACTGTTTGAGCACACAAGTTCAGCAAAATTTGGATTTGTGTGAGCAGGAGAAAATTTGTTTGGCTTCATATCAAACAAATTAACATCAACTCCACGCTTTAAAAGTTGGTACGCTGCTTCACAGCCTGCTAAACCTGCCCCAACAATATTAACTGTCACTTTTTTTCTCCTTAACAATTTTAACTATGTTTTTGCATTTTGGATAGTTCGGGCAAGCATAAAAATATCCATACTTTCCATTTTTTAAAGCCATTTGAGCACCGCATTTGTCGCAAATTACAACTTTTTCGGGATCTACGCCTTCTGGATAGATATTTTTTATATTGTCGCAATTTGGATAGTTAGAACACCCCAAAAACTTTCCGAATTTTCCTTGTTTTTCAACCATTTTTGCGCCACATTTTTCGCAAACAATATCAGTCACTTTATCTTCTTTTTTCTCGGTGCCATCAATATTTTTTATGTTTTTACATTTAGGATAGTTTGGACAAGCCAAAAATTTTCCAAACTTTCCTTCACGTTCAACCATTTTTGCACCACATTTATCACACACAATGTCTGTCACTTTAACTTCTCCTACGCTTGCTCCCGCACTTTTAAGTTGCGGAATAAATTTTTGATAAAATCCGTCTATAAGTTTGTGCCAATCACGCTTTCCTTCCGCAATTTCATCAAGTGCGGTTTCCATTTGAGCGGTAAAATTTATATTTATTGTTTTTGCAAAATTTTTCTCCAAAAACTCCATAACTTTAAACGCTGTTTCGGTTGGAACAATACTTTTTCCGTCTTTATTACAATATCTAGAAAGCAAGACATTAATTGTTGCAGCATAAGTTGCGGGTCTGCCAATTCCTTTTTCTTCCATTGCTTTAACTATGCTTGCTTCGGTATATCTAGGTTCTGGTTTAGTAAACTTTTGTTCTGGAATATATTCCAAAATTGTAAGTTTATCCCCAATTTCAAGTGGTGGCAATTTAACATCACTTTCTTTTTCTTTATCAACATAAACGGCCGTATAACCCAAAAATTTAGGGGTTTTCCCGCTTGCTTTAAAGTTATATTCACCTGATGTAATATCAACTTGCACGCTGTTATACTCGGCTTCTGTCATTTGACTTGCTAAAAATCTGTTATAAATTAATTTATAAAGTTTATATAGGTCTGGTTCAATCTTATCTTTCAAACTTTCAGGAGTTCGATTTACATCAATTGGTCTTATCGCTTCATGCGCATCTTGTGCATCGTCTTTCGATTTATAAACATTAAATTTTTTTGGAGCAAAGTTTTCGCCAAAATTTTTTGTAATAAATTCTTTTGCCTTTATTTGTGCCCCTGGGCTTACCCTTGTAGAATCCGACCTAATATATGTTACAAGAGCAATTTTCCCTTCGCCTTTAACATCTGTTCCAGCATACAAGGTTTGAGCAAGATTTGTGGTTTTTTTAACACTAAAATTAAGTTTGTTGCCCGCATCTTGTTGCATAGTAGATGTTGTAAAAGGTGGTTGAGGCTTACTTTTAGAAACTGTTTTCTTAACATTTTTAACGATAAAATCTTTATCTTCTAAATATTTTAAGATTTTATCCATTTCATCTTTGTTTTTTATTTTTTCATCAGATTTTAAATTTAACTGTGCTTTAAAATCGGGTTTTAAATTTCCATTCCTAGCATTAACATTAAGTGTCCAATATTCTTCGGGCTTAAATGCTAAAATTTCTTTTTCTCTGTCAACAATAAGTTTTAAAGCTGCACTTTGAACACGCCCTGCACTTAAATTTGGCTTAATTTTTTTGCATAGTATTGGCGAAATTTTGTAACCAACAAGCCTATCTAGCACTCTTCTTGCTTGTTGAGCATTAACAAGGTCTTGGTCGATTGTTCTTGGCTGTTTTAATGCGTTATTAATTGTATCTTTATCAATTGAGTTAAACGCAACTCTCACCTTTTGGTCTTTATCTAAATTTAAAATATGAGCAATATGGTAAGCAATGGCTTCACCTTCTCTATCAGGGTCGGTTGCAATATAAATGTTATCAGCTTTCTTTGCAAGATTAATTAACTGATTTACAATCTTTTGCTTATCAGGCATTATTTCGTATATTGGCTCATAATTATTGTTTATTTGAACAGCCAAACTTTTACTAGGCAAATCTCTTACATGACCTACCGTAGCAAAAACTTTAAAATCTTTTCCTAAATATTTATTTACAGATTCTTCTTTGTTTGGCGCTTCAATTATAAATAAATTCATATCACTCCTTAAAGCGAATAACAATTACCCGCTAATTTTTTTATTATTCCACGAAATGAAAGACTTGTCAACAAATTCATTAAGGTTTTAACATCAAAATTTGTTTTTAGCAAAATTTCGTCAAAAGTCTGTTCGCCGTCTTTTAAAATTTCAAAAATCAAGGTTTCATCAATTGAAAGTTGAACAGTTTTTGGAACAATTTTATGTTTTGGCTTGTTAAACACCGATAAAATATCGTCAACAGAAAGCACAATTGTTCCCTGCAAACTTTTTATTAAGCTATTACAACCTTCGCTTTGACTGCTTGTAATATTGCCTGGCACAACAAAAAGTTCTTTTCCAAATTCTAAAGCATACTCTTTTGTGTGCATAGTTCCACTTTTAAGACTTGCTTCGGTTATTAACACTCCACTCGATAATGCCGCAATAATACGATTTCTAACTGGAAAATCATAATTTTGTGCCGAATAGAATGGAGGTTTTTCACTTAAAAGCAAACCCGTTTTAGCAATCTCTTCGCTAAGTTTTGTGTTCAAAACTGGATATATCTTATCAAGTCCGCCAGCGACAACCGCAATTGTCTTGCCACCTGCCGCTAAACACGCTTTGTGAGAAATTGTATCAACTCCGTCTGCAAGACCACTTACAATATTAAACCCATTTTCGGTAAGTTCTTTTGAAAACATTTCTGTTATTTGCTTGCCATAGTTTGTTGGCTTCCTTGTTCCAACCATAGCAATATTTATATTTTTCTCTGGGTCTAAAAGACTGACATCACCTTTACAATATAAAACAAGTGGCGGATTTTCTTCTTCCTTAATATTTTTTAAACTATCAGGATATGCTTCACTGTAATATGTTACAAGTTTTATTCCCTTATTTAAAATCGACTTAATATAATTATCAACCCCCTCATTCGTTATGTCTATTTGCATTTTAGCAAATTGAGGGTATGATATAACATCTTTTATTTTGTCGTAACTTGATATAAATTCTTCAAAGAAATTTTCACAAAAAAGTGTATCAAAAATCTTAACACGCTTTTTGTATGTTAAAAATTCAAATTTATCAAGCCAAACTAACACTTTTTCTTCTGTTTTCATTTACACCCAAAATTTATTATCTAATGTTCTATAACTAATTGCTTCAATCAAATGATTTTCACAAATATTTTCTTGTCCGTCTAAATCGGCAATAGTTCTTGCAACCTTCAATATTCGATTATTCGCCCTTGCGGTTAAGTTATACGAATCAAACGCAAGTTTCATTATTCTTTGGCAATTTTCATCAAGTTTACAATATTTCGTGCACATTTTATTTGTCATACTTGCATTATTAAACACATCTGTGCCTTTAAAACGCTCGGTTTGAATAAGTCTTGCCTTATCAACTCTCTCCTTAATCTGCTTGCTGGTTTCTTCTTCTCTTGTAGATTGAAGGTCGGAATATTCCACACTTTCAACTTCAACATGAAGGTCTATTCTGTCCATAATCGGCCCACTTAATTTATTTAAGTATTTATGAATTTGACTTGGCGTACACTTACATTCATGTTTCTTGCTTCCATAATAACCACAAGGACAAGGATTCATGCTTGCAATCAAATTAAATCTTGCGGGATATTCTATTGTCTGGGCAAGTCTTGAAACCGTAATAACGCCATCTTCCAAAGGTTGACGCATTGCCTCAACAACATTTCTAGGATATTCAGGAAGTTCATCTAAAAACAAAACCCCGTTATGACTTAAACTTATTTCGCCTGGTTTAGCAAGCCTTCCGCCACCCGTCAAAGCCACAATAGTTGCCGTGTGATGAGGGGCTCTAAAAGGTCTGTTTACAATTATGCCATCTTTGCTATCAAGCGTGCCAGCCACACTGTGAATTTTTGTAACTTCTAGTGCCTCTTCAAAAGTCATATCAGGAAGAATTGTTGGAAAACATCTTGCAAGCATCGTTTTTCCACTTCCTGGGGGCCCAATCATAAGCATATTATGTCCGCCAGCAGCCGCAATTTCAAGTGCTCTTTTCGCAGCAAATTGCCCCTTAACTTGACTAAAATCTTCAAGAGTAACATTTTTGGCTTTTATCTCTTGATAATTTGTTGCCTTAACTAGAGATTTTTCAATTTCCCCATTTAAAAAGTTTACAACTTCTTTTAAAGTTTCAAATGCATAAGTTTCAACGCCTTCAATAAAACTTGCTTCTTGAGCGTTTTCATGTGGAATAAAAACCCTTTTAAAACCTTTTTGTCGCATAGAAATTAAAACTGGTAATATTCCATTAACTTTTCTTATATCTCCATTTAAAGATAGTTCTCCAATCAAAACGACATCTTTAAGATTTTCAGTTTTTACCTGACCTGTTGCAGACAATATCCCGCAAGCAATAGCAAGATCATAATAAGCACCTTCTTTTTTAGTGTCGGCAGGAGCCAAATTTATTACAATTTTATTTTTAGGAAAATCTAACCCTTCTGTGTTTTTAATTGCACTTTTAACTCTTTCCTTACTTTCTTTAATGGCAGTGTCTGCAAGTCCAACCACATCGTAGCCTGGAAGCCCATTGTGAATATCAACCTCAACCTGAACACTATACCCTTCAATACCTACTAGTCCAAAACTCAAAACTTTACTTATCATCTGTCACCTAAATTTTATTATAACAAATTTGTTAAATTAAAAAAAACATTTTAGCATACTTTAAAAAATTAAAACAAACTAATTACAACTTATAATAAATTTTTTAAAAATATTTCTTTTCAAATCCATTAAAAAATCACACATTTTGTGTGATTTTGTCTTATTTTGTCAATTTATGTCGTTTTTCTTTTTAAACTCATTTAAAAACTCAATAAAGTTAGTAGCATCGGTAAAGTATCTATAAACACTTGCAAATCTAATATAAGCAATTTCGTCTAAATTTTTAAGTTTATCCATAACAAGATTTCCAATAAATTTAGATTCCACTTCGCCACTAGAAGAGTTTTGTATCTCTTTTTCTACACTGCTTACTAAATCATTAATTTGCTCAATTGAAATTGGTCTTTTACCGCACGCCTTGATAACTCCGCTTTTAATTTTTTCTTTATCAAAAACTTCACGTGTTTGGTCGTTTTTAATAACTAAAATAGGTGTTGTTTCAATCGTTTCAAAAGTCGTAAATCTTCTTCCGCAATTTAAACACTCCCTACGCCTTCTAATGCATTTGCCGTCATCAATAACCCTACTGTCAATTACTTTATCTTCTTCATTTCCACAATTTAAACATTTCATATTTTTATTCTATCAAATTTTAAACATCTTTCAAAATGTTTTGATTAAAATTTTAATACAAGTTTAAATCGCTGTGTATTAAAATATTTGAAATATATTTAGTGGTTTTGTTTGTAAATATGACCACATTTTAAAATAAAATTTTTTATAATTTAAAAATTCATATTTTTTATTGTAAAAATTTTGAAAAACTATCACACAAAAAAATAATTTCATAAAATGTATTATGATTTACTACGCAATTTTCGGAATAGCATTTGCATTCCTTATGACAGTTTTGGGCTCTAGCCTTGTTTTTTTCTTTAAAAAACCAATATCAACAAAACTAAACATTATTTTTTATGGGTTAAGTGCTGGCATTATGCTTGCCGCAACAATTTGGTCGCTAATAATTCCAAGCATAAACGCAAGCGAAAATTATGGAGATTTTAAATTTGTTCCCGCAGTCGTTGGCATTATCATTGGTGCCCTTTTTATTATTCTTTTAGATTTCATTGCAACAAAAATAAAAAAGTCCGAATCAGGACTTTCTAAAAACATGAAAATATTTATTGCCGTAACAGTTCATAATATTCCCGAAGGTTTAGCAATAGGCTTTGCTTTCGGAATTGCTCTTCAAAGTTCGTCAATGGCTTTGTGTATGTCTGCTTTAAGTTTAGCAATAGGAATTGGAATACAGAATTTCCCCGAAGGCAGTGCAATTTCCCTTCCCATGAAATCAACTTACAACAACAGGTTCAAAGCCTTTATGTTTGGCTTTTATTCCGCCGTGGTGGAACCAATCGCATCGGTTTTAGGTTTGCTTCTTGCTTATTACCTTTCGCCAATTTACGCCTATATTTTAAGTTTTGCAGCAGGTGCAATGATTTATGTAATAATTGAAGAACTTCTTCCCGAAGCAAATTTAAGCGGTTATAATAAGTGGGGCACGTGGAGTTTTATTATCGGTTTTTGCTTAATGATGATTTTAGATGTGGTTTTCGGCTAATTTAAAATTTGTTAAAGTAAAATCAAATCTTTTTTATTTTTGTTTTTATTAAATAAATTTAAAAATTAAAATTAAGTTATCAATCAATTTTCAAAGTTTTCATTATTAAAAGTTTGATATTGCTTTTCAAGTTCCATTTGGCTTAAATTATAGTCATTTTGAGCATTATCTCTGTCATAAATAATTTTGTTTTGGGCTTTTTCTTTACTATTTTGAGTCGTATTTTGTGTTATAGGTTTACCATTTTCGTCTAAAATACCAATCAAATTATTTAATTTGTTGTTACCTTTGCCAGGCGGACACGAATCTATAAAAAGTTCCACCAAAATTACATCTACCCCAACCTTACACACACAGGAATAAGGAATGAAAATATTTTCAGCCTGCTTAAACCAACCCTTCTTTTCTCCAGGAACAACGAAGCCTAAAATCTTTCCCGTTTGAGGAAAGAAAATTACATCTATAATATTTCCTAAAATTTTCCCATCTAAAACATTAATAACTAACTTGCATTTAAGGTCGGAAAAGGAAAATTCTTGACCACATTGCATAACTTAATATATGAACCAAAATTCGATTTTATTCGTCAAAAATCTCTGGTTTTATGCTTGGTTAATGGTTTAAAATTATTTGATTTTTTAATAGTTTTTGATAATTTTAAAAAATATAAATAAAAATTTACGCAAACAAAACCACTAAAAATATTTCGAATATTTTATTTCATCTATGCATTATCTTTTAAGTATATTGACAAATTTATTAAAGATACTTTTATATTTTATATTTTTTATCCACTTTTCTCGCTTATCTTTTCTCGCTTATCTTTTTCCCCGCACTTTTAGCATCTTACAGATGCTCCGCAAAAACAAGTTTTTGCGGAGTTTTTTCGCTTTTTGCGAAAAAACAAAAAGTGCGGGAACCACAACTTCCGATCCCGCATTTTTCATATTTTAACTAAATTAAATTCTATTTTTTCTTTGCAAATTCACTTTCCGAAAACAATTCTTTTTTCTTTTCAATCATTTCGTCAACACGAGCATTATATTCTTTAATATCTTTAACATTTGCAAATCTTTCAATTCGATTTGTTAAACTAAAAACTCTTTTGCTAATTCCATTTGCCCCACAAGCAACAATACTTGACAATTCGTCCATAGAATCTATGTTAAAGTAACAAATTTTGTTGTCAATAAAATAGCCCACATTTTCAAGCCCGCTTACCATATTTTTTTGTCTGTAAAGATAATATGGTTTATAGCCGTTTTCTTTCAAAACTTTGCCCGCTATTTTACTCATTTTTAAAACCCGACTTTCATTTTTGAAAATATTTTCATTTTCTTCTTTAAGTTTAGACGCTCTTTTTAATGCCAGCGTATGAACCGTAATATTGTCAGGTCTTAAATAAGTTGCAATATCCATTGTTTCATTAAAGCCTTTAATAGTGTCTTTATTAAGCCCCATAATTAGATCCATATTAATTTCAAAGTCATAGTTTCTAGCAAGTTTATAAGCGTTTAAAGCGTCCATAGCGGTATGTTTTCTTCCAATAGCCGTTAAAACCTTATCATTGAAACTTTGAGGATTTATACTTATCCTTGTTACGCCATATTTTTTAAGAATGTCTAATTTTTCTTTTGTAATAGTATCAGGCCTGCCCGCTTCAACCGTAAATTCTTTAACCTTAAAACTTACACTTTGAAGCACTTTTTCAAGTTGACTATCACTTAAACTTGTTGGAGTTCCACCCCCAATATAAACACTTTTAACAATATAATAATTTTCCATTAAAAATTGTTTTGTTTTTTCAATTTCATAAACAAGTTTGTCAACATATTCATCAACCATTTTTCCAGCCTTTCCAACTTCCATAGAAATAAAACTGCAATACGAGCAACGTGTTGGACAAAACGGAATGTTTACATAAAAATCTACTAACTTATCATTCAGTTCCAAATTGCTTTGATTAATAATTATGTCAATAATCAAATCAACTTTTTCTTCGCTTACATGATAAGATTTCATTAAAAAATTTTTAATTGAAGTTTTAGGAAGCCCCTTTTTAAAAAGGTCATAGCAAAACTTAACTGGTCTAATTCCTGTTAAAGCCCCATAAGGTAAGTCTTTTTTAAAAATTTTACTTAAACACTCATAAAGCCCAATTTTAGCAAAACTTTTAGCACTAATAAAAGGCGAAATTTCATTTTCTTTATCAAAAACAAATTCTTCTCCCTTATTCAAAATTTCATAATGATTAAAGATTTTGCCGTCTTTCTCTTCTTCTTTATGATTAACCACAATATCATATTCTTCAAAGCCTTGCGGAATAAAAAGTTTAATTATGTCTTGAAATTCATAATTATTTTCAATGTTAGTATTTATTTCCATTATTCCCCCTTTGCCCTTTTAACTTCCACAACATCGCTTATTTTTTCAAGTTTATTAATCAAAAATTTAAGTTCAGCCAAATTTCTTACATCAACAAAAACATCAATCAACACTTGTCCTGCTTGATTTGTTACATTAACGCCAGAAAGGTCGAATTTTTCATTTATAATAACTTTTGTAATGTTTAAAACGATATTATTGTTTTTGCTTGCAACAATAGTTAAATGAGCATTAAATTTTTCTTTTTGTTCTTGTGCAAATTTTGCACTAATCAATCTTTCATGATTTAAGGCCTTAACATTCGAACAATCTTTTGTGTGAATTGTAATTCCTCTTCCGTGCGAAATAAACCCGACAATTTCATCTCCTGGAACTGGCAAACAGCATTTTGCAAATCTAACAAGCAGGCCACTAACATTATTTTCAAAAACAACGCCTTTTTCACCATTATTAGATTTTGTAGTTTTAATAACTGCTTGTTCTTGTATGTTTTGAGTTTGTCTAAATTTTGCAAAAAGTTTGTTTACAACTTGTGTGCTTGTAAGTGAGCCGTGACCCACAGCAGCATATAAATCGTCTAATCCTTTAAGCGTCCATTTATCGTAAAGTTCTTGAAGCCAATCTGAAACAAGCAAATTTTTAAGTTCAATATGCTTACTTTTACAAGTTTCTTCAAGCATCGTCTTTCCACGCCTTACATTTTCGTCTTTAAGTTCTTTTCTGAAATAAGAATTTAATTTATTTCTTGCTTCTTTTGTGTTAATAAACTTAATCCAATCTCTGCTTGGTTTAGCACTTGAATTTGTTAAAATTTCAACAACATCACCATTTTTAAGAGTAGTGTTTAAAGGCATCAATTTCCCATTAATTTTTGCCCCCACGCAATGATTCCCAACATCACTGTGAATTGCATAAGCAAAATCTATTGGACTTGAATTTTCTTTTAAACTTATAACCTTTCCAAGCGGACTTTGAACAAAAATTTCGTTAGCATATAAGTCGTTTTTAAGTTCGGTTAGATAATCTTGCGCAGAAGTAAATTCTTTGCTTTCAATCAGTTTTTTTACCCAAATAAGTTTTTCATCAAGTGTTGATTTTTTACTTTGTTTTTCTTTATACAAAAAGTGTGCCGCAACACCATATTCAGCAAACTCATGCATTTGATGAGTTCTAATTTGAATTTCAAGTGGGTCGTTATTTTCGGTTATAACAGTTGTGTGAATACTTTGATAGCCATTAAGTTTAGGACGAGAAATATAATCTTTAAACCTATCGTCAATTGGCGTGTAATTTGCGTTAATTAGTGCTAAAACTTCATAACATTTTTCAACAGAATCTACAATAACTCTAACCGCAAGCAAATCATAAATTTGTGAAATATTATATTTTTTATCCTTAATTTTGTTATAAATGCTTGAAATATGTTTAACCCTTCCATAGACTTTTGCTTTAATTCCCGCTTTAAACAAAATTTTGTTTAACTTTTTAATGTTAATTTCAATTTCTTCATTACGATTTTTACAAATATGGTCAAGTTCCGAACTGATTTTGTCATATTCTTCACGATGATAATATCTTACATTATAGTCTTGAAGCAAACTTTTTATAACGCTTAATCCAAGTCGTGCCGAAATTGGAGCATAAAGTTCTTTAATTAAAAGATGTAATTTTTCGGCCTCTAAAATTTCACTTTCTGATAAATCTTTACCATTTTTTGCATCAAAAATCTCTGCTTTGCTTGCAACATCGGCAAGTTTTATCAAAATAACTCTAATATCATTTGCAATGCTTAATAATAAATTTTTAATGTTTTCGGTGCTTATTTCATTATTAGAAATATTAACTTCTTCAATCTTTAATACTGCTTGCAAAATGTTTAAACATTCTTCCTTATTTTCAATTTCAATCTCGTCAAGCAAGTGTCTGTTTTCCCTAAAATCAGTTAGAAGTGCACCACTTAAAATAGTTATAAAATCTGCATTGTTTTGCATTAAAATATTAACAATTTTATTGCTTTCAATTTTGTTAATATCAAGTTTTTTAACAATATCTATCAATTTTTCTTTTTCTTCCACATTAAAGTGTTTATAGTTTTCAATAAGTTTTTCCATACTCTATACCTACAATATTTTCATTTTATTAAATATTTTCGAGTTTTCTAAATCTGTTTTAATTTTGTTAAGTTTAAAATATATCTTTTCATTTTCATTTTGTTTTTTAATAACCAAATTTAATTCTTCAAAAACAAGCATTGCAAAATAAAATGTTACAAAATCAAATTTCGCACCAAATTTTGTTAGCATTATTTCGTAATAAGAATAAATATCACTCGCCATAGTGTTTTTATTAATGGCTTTAATAAGTAAATAATAAACTTCCAAAAGTTTTTCCCTATTAGGTTCTACTTTCACGCTAAAATTGTCATTTTCAGGCACGTAAATTATCGCATTAAAAACGCTGTGCAAAAAATTAACAAAATTTTCATCAATCGGCTTTTCAGTTAAAACGATTCTGTTATAATGCTTTAAATCATCAACCTTTTTAAGCCCATACAAAATATTAAAATTATTAAAATCATTAACACAAAAAGATGTTAAATTTGCGTTTAAATTTTCTAAATTTTTATTGTAATCATAACTTATTATAATCGTTTTTTCGTTAAATAAATTTTCAATTTGTTTTAAACTTGTATAATATTTTGGCTTATAATTTTCAGAGCATTCCACAGTTAATTGTGACAAATAATTTGCTTTTAATTTTTCATTTAAACTTAAATTCAAATTTTTGAAACTAGAATACTTTATTATTCCCTTAACCGTTTCTTTGTTTTTATATTTATTTATTCCTAATTCTGCTAAAATTGTTTTGTCCAAAAAATTTAAGTAATTTTCATAATTTTTAGAATCATTAAATGCCAAAAACTCAACATTTCCGCCCGCATTTATCATTAAATGTTGCGGATTTTTGTTCATTTTAGAAACAACTGCTTGTTTAAAATCTATTTTAAAAACTGGTGAAGGATTTTCAAAGCCACAAGGTTCTAAAATTTTAAGTTGTTTTACAAAATTTGCATCAATATCGGATAAAGACAAACTTAAATCAAAATGTTTTTCAACCAAAAAATCAGATTTATTATAAGTTCTTTCTAAAAATTCTTGACTTCTTAAAATAAATTTTTGCAAGTTTTCTTCTTTAATACTAAGTCCGCCAGCCTTTTGATGTCCACCAAAACTTATAAGCAAATCTTTTGAATTTTCAAAAATTTTAACCGCATCAATATTTCCAATTGTTCGGCAAGAACCTTTAAGTTCCCCACTATTTTCACCAAATAAAATAACTGGAAGTCCAAATTCGTCACAAAGTTTTGCACAAACAATTCCAAGCACTCCAATATCCCAATTTTTGTTATAAAGCACTATAATATTTTTATTTTCTTTGCTTTTTACAAGTCTTTTGCATTCAACAAAAATTTTTTCGCAAAGGTCTTTTCTTAAATTGTTTAGTCTTTCTAAATCTCTTAAACTTTTGTTTATAACTTTTAAATCAACTGAAATAAAAAGTTTTAACGCAATATTTGCATCATCAAGTCTGCCTGCCGAATTTATTTTTGGAGCAATTTTATAAGCAATATCGGTTGAAGAAATATTTTTTAAACTTCCAAAAGTATCTTTCAACAAAATTTTCACCCCAAGAGGAAGCATGTCAATACGCTTTAAGCCCTCTTTTACAATTATTCTATTTTCGTCACAAAGAGGAACAATGTCAGCAATCGTGGCAAGTGCCGCAATAGGTAAAAATCTTTCAAAATTTTCTCTGTAAATAATACATAGTGCCCTTACAATTTCAAGAGCAACACCCGCACCACACAAGCCATTAAAGTTAAAGGCTTGTTCAAATTTTGTGTTAATAAGCAAACAATTTGGAAGTTTTTCTGGCAAAACATGGTGGTCAGTTACAATAATATCTGTTCCCATTTGCTTTACAAATTCAACTTCCTTTTCGCAAGAAATTCCGCAATCAACTGTAATAATCAAATCTGGTTTTTCTTTTTTTGCAATTTTATCAATGCAAGGACAACTTAACCCATACCCATCTTCAAACCTATTTGGAAGATAAACATCAACAAAATCGGTTTTTGTTTTTAAAAACAAATACATTATGCTTGCTGCCGAAATTCCGTCAACATCATAGTCACCAAAAATTAAAATTTTTTCTTTATTTTCTACTGCTTTAACTATTCGATTAGTCACTTCCCTCATGTTAAGCATCAAAAATGGGTCTTTAAGCATATTTATATCATCATTCAAAAATTTATCAACTTTTTCTAAACTATTAATGCCTCTATTCATTAAAATTTCGGCAACCAATTTGTTTAAATTAAATTTTTCACAAATATCATTTAAGACCTTTTTATCTATTAAATTTTCATTTTTGTTTATAACTACCATCTATATTTCTCTTTAACAAAAAGTTGTTGCGAAATATTCTCTAAAAGACATTTTCGTCAAACCAAAACCTTTCAGTTTCAATTGAAAATGAAATTTATAAAGAATTTAGCAACAACCTTATACTATTGTTTTTTAGTTTTTCTTTTTGTTTTGTCGTTAATAAGTGCCCAAGTAGGAGCGGCAAGCATTGTTGACGAATAAATGCCTGATATTAATCCAAACAAAATTGGAAGTAAGAATTCACGAATACTTGAAACCCCAATAATTGTTAGTGCCAAAACAGAAACAATTGTTGTTAGTGCTGTAAGCATAGTTCTGTTAATAACTTGTCTAATAGAATCATTTGCTACAACCGCACTAGAAACGCCTTTATATTCGTCTTTCTTTTTATTTTCTCTTATTCTATCAAAAACAATAATAACGTTGTTGATTGAATAACCAATTATTGTAATTAATGCAGCAATAAATCCACTGTTAATTTGAATACGGAAAATTGCAACCAAACTGCACATGATTAAAACATCATGAACAAGCATTAAAATTGCTGTAAGCCCACTTAAAAGTTCAAACCTTATTGCAATGTAAACCAATATTAAAATAACCGCAACTAAAATTGCCAAAATCGAGTTTATCAAAAGCGAACTACTAGCACTTGCCGCAATTCTTGAGCCATTTGACACTTCAACCGAAATTGTTTCCCCATCTAAACTAATTCCTGATGAAATTTTAGTTTTAAGATTTTCAATTTCTTCTTGCATTTGTGCTTCAGTCAATCCCGCTTTATCTTTAAATCTGATTGTAAGTTGAGCATCTTCTCCAACGCCTTCTTGTTGGATATATCCAATTTCAAAACCTTCTTTATTAAAAATTGAAGTTATTTGATTAGACGCAATTGCGTAGTTGTTACCTTCTTCAAGTTTACTACCAATTTTTACATTTAAAACTGTTCCACCAGTAAAGTCAATACCTAAATTAAAGCCAAAAATTGAAACAATTAAAACGCCAATTAAAATTAAAGTAATACTTATAATCGCACAAATTTTTAATTTTCCACAAAAATCAAATTTATTAACTTTTTCTTTAAATTTACTATTATTATTTGTTTTCATCTACACTAGCCTCCCTTTTAAAGTTTAACTTTTTAGGGTTTTTGCTGTTAAGATGCAAATACCATTTGCAGAACACTTTTGTTAAAACTAGTGCCGAGAACATTGATAGCAATATACCAAGAGCCAAAGTTATAGCAAAACTTTGAATTGTACCAGACCCAAAGATATAAAGCACTAAACAAGCAATTAATGTTGTAACGTTACTATCTAAAATTGTAACTAAACCTTTTTTAAATCCGTTTTCAACCGCTGTTGGAATTTTTTTACCAACGCTATATTCATCTCTCATTCTTTCAAAAATAACGATATTAGCATCAACCGCCATACCTAAACTTAAAATTATACCCGCAATTCCAGCTAGGGTTAATTGAACAAAAGGTATTGCTTGCAAGAAGAATAGCATTAAAATTGTATAAATAATTAGGCTGAAATTTGCTATTAAACCAAGATCTTTGTATCTTATATACATAATTACAAAAATCAAAATTAAGCCAATAACTCCGCCAATAATAGCCCATTTTAAAGCGTCTTTTCCAAGGGTTGCACTAACATATTCATTTGAATATAATGTTAAGCCAACATCAAAAGTACCACTCATAATTTTTGTGGCATATTCTTGAGCATCAGCATAAGACGAAATATTTCCCCCACTGATAAATGCCCTTCCATCACTCAATGTTTGATTTACTGTTGCTTGTGAAAAAAGTTCCCCACCAATAAAGATGTAGATTGAACCATTAGATTCTGCTAGTTCACTTGTTAATTCTTTAAGTTTGTAAGTTCCTTCTTCGTTAAATTGAAGTGAAACGCCATAACTGTTTTCTTGCATACCCGCAGAAACACTTTTAATGTGATTTCCTGTTAATATTGCTTCAGCAGTTTCACTATTTTCCTTTTTAATTTCAAGCGTAGCAGGTTCACCAATCAAACTTAAAATTTCTTCGGGGTCGTCAACATCAGGAACTTCAACACGAATTTGTGTTGCGTTAAGCCCATTTCCTTGTTTAACTACTGTTGCTTCCGAAAAACCTTTGCTGGTTAGCAAACTTGAAATTCTAGTTATTGTTGCTTGAACTTGTTCATCGAAATTCGCTTCATTATCATCAATATTTTTTACATTATAAACTGCTAGAACTCCGCCCTCTAAGTCAATTCCTAGTTTTATTGATTTAGCAAAGCCATTATAAGTGTATATGCCAATATCAAAACTAAAAATACTTAAAACAAGACCGATAGCAACCAAAATGCTTGTAACTATAAATTTAGTAATTGTTCTTTTCTTCATTTTAGTGGTCAAAACTCCTTATTTTCGATTATATTATAAATAAATTAGACTTATTAGTCAACAAATTTAAGCAAAAGTTCATTTTTTTTCCTAAATATTTAAAAAAGATAAACATATTCTGTTTATCTTAAATTATTAACCAAAAATAAGGATTTAACACTTTATTTTTTTCTAAAAATATTGCTTATTATTGCACAAATAATTCCAATCGCTGCACTGAATAGCACATCATACACTAAACTAACCGAAAATTCAAATTTTCCGTTTAAAGCACTAAACAAAACAAACGCAAGAATTGTGTACGCTATGCCTATAACAGCCCCTTTTAAAAGCGTTTTTTCGCCATCTTTTTTAAACGCTATTAAACAACCAAATAATATTGATAATACTTTAATTACTTGATTTATCGGCTTAATTAACCCGTCACTAATGCTTGTAAGTTTAATAATAAAAGCAAATAGCAATATAGAAAGCAAACTTACTATTAACGCATTTAACGCCCCTTTTAAAACTGTTAAAAAACCACTTGAATTACCTAATCTTACTTTTTTTGTTCTCATAAAACCCCTCTTACCTAATTTTATGATTAACATTATAAAATTAGAACAAAAATAAGACAAGCATTAAAATCATAAAAGAAATTAATTATTAAAACATCAACTTATTAGTTTTTGTTTAAAATGATTTTTCATCTTCTGGTTTTTTTACACCGTTATACTCATTAATTTTTTCTTTCAAATAATTATAAATACCATTTGCTTCTTCACTTGTATCACAAATTAATATATCACTATCATCATTTACATAAAAAATAATAACTGAATATTCATTATAAACTTTGCTATCTTCAAGTTTAATTGCTTTAATTTTAAATATCCTTTTTGCAATGGCTTTAACTATCTCTTGATCTACCATAACTCCTCCTTAACAATTAGAAATAGTATAATATAATTAAAAAGTAATTTCAATATTAAATTAAAAATAATTTCTAAATTTTATTTTTTCATATAAAAAATTTTTTTTAATAATTTTGAAAAAAAACAAAAGAGTAAAAATATTATATAATTTTATTTTCATAATAAAAATTTTTAGTTTAAGGCTAAATTAACAAAATTTTTAATTTTATAGCAACATAAATAAATATTTATAAATAGGCAGTTGTCATCTCAAATCTGTTCAAATAAAAAATAGATTAAAAAAATGCCCAAAGGCATTTTAATTATTGTTTTTTAGATTTTGATTTTCTTTTAGGTTTTTCTTCACTTTCAACTTCTTCTTTAACTTCAAAAGCAGGAACTGCTTCTTCGCTTTTTTGTTCGCTTTCATTTTGAGGTTCAGAATCTGTTTCAGTCATAACTTCATCTACATTTACAACTTCTTCTTTTTGGTCAACTGAATAAATACCATCAATATTCATTTCAAGATATGAACATTTGTCATCTTCACCAGTTTTAATTAAAACAACTTTACCATCTGTTGTTTCCCAAATCTTTTCAATAGTGCCATAAATAAAAGTTTTTGTTAAAACTCTGCTGCCAACTTGTAAATCGTTAAGCAAATTTTGTTGGTTTTGCATATATTTTTTGTTTCTAAAATAACTTAAAACAAATAATGCAACGCAAGCCACTAATAAAAGAATAATAACAACTAAATTTCCAATTCCGTTTTGGTCTGCTAATAATAAATTCATAAAATTCTCCTTTTCAATAGTTTTATTTTATCAAAAGCCATTAGGTTTTACAAACAAAATAAGCGATTAAATTAAAATTTTCCATATTTTTTGTAAAATTCGTCACGATAATCCAAAAGTCGATCTTCCCAAATTGCCTTTTTAATATCTTCGGTCATTTTTGTTAAAAATCTGATATTATGCAAACTTAATAGTCTTGCCCCTAAAATTTCATCAGCATTAATTAAATGTCTTAAATATGCTTTTGTAAAATTTTTACAACAATAGCAATCACATTCGTCATCAAGAGGCGTAAAATCTTCTTTATATTTTGCATTTCTAACAACAACTTTTCCATGACTTGTAAATGCCGTTCCATTCCTTGCAACTCTTGTTGGTAACACGCAGTCCATCATATCAATTCCACGAATAAAGCCTTCTATTAAGCAATCAGGACTTCCCACGCCCATTAAATAGCGAGGAACTTTCTCTGGATAAAGAGGTTTTAATTCATCTAAAATTTCATACATAACTTCTTTTGGCTCCCCAACAGAAAGCCCACCAATAGCAATCCCTGTGTGAACATAAGGAAGAGTTTTTTCTAAACTAATTTTTCTTAAATCTTTATAAAAATTCCCTTGAACAATTGGAAATAAACATTGATTTTCGTTTTTATGATATTTATAACATCTATCAAGCCACGCTAGCGTTCTATTCATATATTTTTCTGCTTGTTCGTGACTAACCCCAGTTCCGCTACATTGGTCAAAAGCCATAATAATGTCGGCACCCAAACTTTCTTCAATTTCCATTGCTTTTTCAGGTGTAAAAAAGTGTTTTGAGCCATCTAAATGACTTCTAAACTCAACGCCTTCGTCAGTAATTTTATTTCTTTCAGCCAAACTAAAAACTTGAAATCCACCACTATCAGTTAGAATAGGTCTGTCCCAATTCATAAATTTATGAAGTCCGCCAGCCTTTTCAACAAGTTTATGACCTGGACGCAAATATAAATGATAGGTGTTAGATAAAATAATTTGAGCGTTTACATCTTTTAGGTCTTGTGGAGATAAAGTTTTAACAGTTGCTTGCGTACCAACTGGCATAAAAACTGGGGTTTCAATAACCCCATGAGGTGTATGCAATCTTCCTATTCTTGCTCCACTTTGCTTACAAGTTTTAACAACTTCATAGTAAAATTTTTTTTCAGCCATTTTTACATAATCCTTTCATAATTTTCTTCAATTTTTTTAACAAAATCTTCAAGCTTAACTGTTTTTAAATTCACATTAAAATCTTCATCAATTTTGTTTTCATCAAGATAATATTGTTTTCTTAAAAACTCAACATATTCAAGTGGTTTTTCGCCAGTTAATGTTTTACTTGTGTTTTTTAAATGCAAGCAAAACTCAAACAATTCCTTTCCACCATTTTGCATTCTAAATCTAGAATCCCACTCCAAATTTTCATCGATTATATCAATATTATTATTTTTACAAAATTCAATTACACTTTCACAATTAATATGATAACTAAATTGTATATTTCCAATATTTACAATAGTAACATTATCAGTGTTGTTATATGCATCTTTAACCATATTAATTTTAATGTTTGCATTTTCTGTTATAGCAGTTGCTAAAACCCTATACAAGTGAAATCTTCGCTTAAAATACGCACTATGATTAGTAGAATTTTTATTAAATTTATCTTGTTTTGCATTTGCCCCAATTAAATTTAAAGCAGAAAAAGCCAAAGCAAAATCTTCTTCAGTTTTAATTGTCATATTTTTTAAAAGGTTATCCGCCACGCAAAAATCAACCTTTTCAACTTCTTTTGATTTAAAAAGCGAATTTCCACCTCTAAAACTATGGTACTTATACCCATACGCTTTTTTAACAACTACTTTATCTAATAGTTTAGCAAACTTTATCATATTTTTATTATATCAAACCTTTTTCGTAATTTCAAGTATAATTTTCTTAACCAAATTTATTTTGCTCTATTTAAAAATTTCGTCAAAGTTTATTTTTTTAATAAAATTTTTCATAATATTACTTAAAACAAATTTGCTTTTAAATAATAAATTAAATTATTTTATTTTTACAATAACAAACAAGCATCACCAAAACTGAAAAATCTATAATTTTCTTTAACCGCAATATTATAAAAATTTAAAGTTTCATCTATTCCGCAGAAAGCAGATATAAGCATTATTAATGTGCTTTCAGGAAGGTGAAAATTAGTTATCAATCCTTTAACAATTTTAAATTCATAGCCTGGATAAATAAATATATTTGTATTACCTTTTCCAGCTTTAACAAACCATTTATCACCAATTTTTTCTGTGCTACTTTCTAATGTCCTAACACTTGTTGTCCCAACCGCAAAAA
>DLSG01000030.1 GCA_002501285.1 Christensenella sp. UBA7868
ATTCCATATCTTGCATATCTTTATAATGATGTTCAAGTTTTTTAACAATTTCTACATATTGATTGTAAACTTGAGGAAGTTGTTCTTTAAGCTGTGAAATTTTATTTGGAGTTCTTACGCCCGCAACAATATCTTCACCTTGTGCATTCATAAGATATTCACCATATAAAGCGTTTTCACCTGTTGATGGGTTACGTGAAAAAGCAACACCAGTTCCGCTTGTAAGACCAAGATTACCAAAAACCATTCTTTGAACATTTACAGCAGTTCCCCAATTTGAAGGGATATCGTTCATTCTTCTGTAAACAATTGCTCTTGGATTGTTCCAAGTTCTAAACACGGCTTTAACTGCCTCTAAAAGTTGTTTTTTAGTGTCTTGTGGGAATTCTTCCCCTTTGTTTTGAAAATATAATTTTTTAAATTCGTCTAGTATAGATTTTAAATCTTCTGTGGTTAAATCTAAATCTTTAGTGTAACCATTTTTATTTTTACAATCATCAATAATTTGTTCAAAATCTCTTAATTTCATGCCCATTGCGACATTTGAAAACATTTGAACAAAACGACGATAACTGTCATAAGCAAATCTTGGATTGTTTGTTTGACTAGCCAAAATTTCAACAGTTTTATCATTTAATCCTAAATTTAATATTGTGTCCATCATTCCTGGCATTGATACTCTTGCACCACTTCTAACTGACACAAAAAGTGGATTATCTCCGCCTAAACTTCTACCTGTTTTTTTCTCTAATTCAACAAGTGCTTTATCTATTTGGCTTAAAATTTCATTATTCAAATCTTCGCCGTCTTCATAATAAGCATTGCAGGCTTCGGTTGAAATTGTAAAGCCTTCTGGCACAGGAAGCCCTAAATTTGTCATTTCAGCAAGGTTTGCACCTTTTCCGCCCAAAAGTTCTCTTTGGCTTGCATTGCCTTCATTAAATAGATATACATACTTTTTTCCCATTCTTTTTCCTCCAATTAAAAGCTTACTAAATTTTAAAAAAAATAGCAAACAATTTTTCCCAATTATTTACTATTTTATATTTTTTATTCTATTTCATTTAATATGTGTAAAAAGGATTTTTAATTCTATCAAGCATTTTATAATCTACTTTAAATTTAATTTTAAACTTATCTAATATTTAAAAACTTGCATATTTACATTATTAAAAATTAAAGTACTATTTTTATATTTATTTTAATAAATCGTCATTTTGATTTTCATTATAAGATTTTTGTTGCAATCTTTTTATCCTATAATATAACACCGCTTTACTTTTAACGTTTGGAAGATTTATTTCTTCTATTTTTTTATTTTCTTTTAAAAAGTTATCACCAATAAGTCTTAATTTTGGAAAATTAATTTTGGTTAAATTAACATTATTATTTAAAAAATTTTCACCAACTCTTGTAACTTGTGGAAGATTAATCTCACTTAAATTTTCATTTAAACATAAAAATCCATTTCCAATTCTTAAAGCATTTGGAAGGTCAAGCGAAATTAATCCACCATTTGAAAATAGAAAATCGTCACCAACCACCAAGATTTGTGGCATATTAACATTCGTAATCACTTTATTAAAACTCATAAATCTTACGCCAACTCGTTTTAGCATAGGAAAATCAAGTTTAGTAACTAATTCGTTTTGACTTAAAAATTCCTTATTAATACTCACAACTTGTGGAAGATTTACTTTGCCTATTAATCGATTTGAATAAATAAATCTGTCCCCAATCATTTTTGCTTTTGGAAGTTCTATTTCTCTTAATCCAGTATTAGATTCTAAAAAGAAATCCCCTACACTTTCAAGATTTGGACAAAAAACAGATTGTAGCAACTGATTTGTCCCTAAAAAGAAGTTGCCAACTTTTTTCAATTCTGGAAGCAATATGCTTCTTAAATTTCTGTTCATAAACAAAAATTCATTTCCAATAACTTCTACATTTGGAAGCATAAGTTTTTCAAGCGAATCATTTAAATCTAAAAAATTATTCCCAATTTCAACCGCGTTTTCATTATAATACTCTACAATTTCATTCCTAAAATTGACAACAATTTTTACAACTTCGCCATTTTTTGGTTTAATTTCAATTTGTTTTTTGCCTAAATCTAATTTTGTAAGTTTTATATCTTCAATTTCGCCAATACTTTCTACAAAAGCATCAGTTTCTTTTTCATCTTTATTATAGGTTGCGTCATAATAATTATAAATTTTCTTTTTGCTGAAATCTACCACATAATTATCAATCAGCAAAGTATGTCTTGGGTCAAATTTAACGGCTCTATAATTATCCACAACAACGTTGTTATCGCAATAATAAATATTTCCCAAACTTGTGTTTTCAACATAAATTTTGCCGTCTATTGCCCTAACAAAATTTCCTTGAATAAAACTTCTTTTGCTTGGGTCAATTAAATCTAAATCATAGTTTTCAATAAAAGCACTTGTAAGCCCTTTTGAAATGTTTTCTAGATTGTTAGAAAAAGTTGCATCAGGGTTAAACACCGTGTGATTATAACGATTTTTTATTGAAAGCATACTAAAACTATTTTTAGTAAATTGAATTGAAATTACACTCGTTCCATACTTATCTTGCCTTTCAGGATTAGTAAAATCTTCTCTTTTAATTTTGTCAACATTCTTTTTTATTGCAAACCAAACTCTACAAGTTTTAAGCCTTCCACCTTTAAAAGTGCAAAGTTCTTCACCCTTTGCATAATATTTTTTAAATTTTTGAATATCTTCTTCGGTTTTACATTCAGGATATAAAATATACCCCGCCTCATCTAAAAGTTCTTCGGGCGTTTTTCCAGTTTTAACTAAATCGGCTTGCTCATCAAAACCAGCAAGATTAAAAACAAGCGATTTAAAAGCAGGTTCCATGCCATCTTTTTCAATTTGGTCATACAAAGCATGACTTGGTGCAAAATTTTCGGAAATCACTTTATATAGTAATCCTTCTTTTTCAAGCACAATCGGAAACAAACTTCGGCATAAATGCATAAACTTTTCGCCATAATGCTTTTTTATATTTTTTAAATCAATATTGTCCATTAACCATAAACCCTTTGAAGCACAATATCTTCATTTTTAGAATGCAAAACAATATATTCAGTTTCTTCACCAAATTCACTTAAAGATTTTTTGCAACTTTCAAATGCATAAGGTTGACAGTAACCCTCAAATTTTGGATCTAACAATTTAGAATTAATTATAATTGAATCTCCCACTTCTGGATTTTTAATTCCGTAAAACTCCAAAATTAAATTGTATCTTTTTTTTGAATGAATTTCTTCCAAAACATAACTATTGTATTTGCCTATTTCTAAAATCTTTAACGCTTCCATAAATTTCCCCTTTTGTTTTATTTTAACATATTTACAACAAAATTTCAATATTTCTTTAAACTTTTCAATATTTTATTTTTAATAAATTAAAATTTTAAAATTATAAATAAATTTATTTTTTACACAAAAAAACCACTAAAAATATTTAAAAATTGTTAAAAATTTATATAAAATTATTATAAATTATCACAAAAATATCATAAAAAAAGAAGAAACTAAAAATTTCTTCTTTATTTTTTCTTATCCCCAAGCAAATTCACCACTTGTATGAGCGTTTATGAAAAACTCATTACTAACTAGGTCATAAAGACCAGGTTTATTATCAGCAGTTCTTAAACATGGAATATAATTTCTAACCAAAACTCCATTGTCGTACATTTTAAACCTATAAACCCTTGAAAGCCATACACCATTTCCGCCTGCATTACAAAATATTCTAAAATCATCTGTATTTAAAGTTATACTATCAAAAGTTACATTATAATTTGCGATATTTGAATTCAACTTTGCATAATTTGTTCCATATTCAAAATCAAAATCTATATCATAATAATCTTGTTGCTCCACGGATCTTACAACATACGAGGTACGATCGCCAAGTCCAATATACATAGAATCTTGCATCGGAATCATAAGTCCCGTAAAATTAGAATAACTAGAACCACTTCCAAATAAATAATTGTCTGTGCCAGTTGTTGGTCTTTGGCAATACATTTTCCCAACGAACTTCATTTTGCTTGTTGGCGCAATTCCCGTATTTATATAAGAATAATTTCTTTGCGGACTTTCTATATAATTTACATAATTATATTTATTTGTATCAATTCCTAAATTCATTCCTATTAACTTTGTTTTTGCGTCACTTGGCGCTAAATTTGCTTGTTGAATTGCCGAAACTGTGCATTTAATATTTGCTTTTGCGTTTTGCTCTTCAAAGTTTTGAGATACAACTGCAGGAATCTTCAACGATTGCCTACCACTTGTTCCAGCAGTAAGTTTTCCACAAAATTTATCAGTTACTGCGGTTTTAGTTGAATCTGTTTGCAAATAAGTTTTTCTTGCATCAAACACATAAACTTTTCCGTTCTCACTAAAATAAGTTGCATCTTCAAAAACATTGTTGTCATCGGTTATCGACACCATATAATACGCTGGTTCACTTCCGTCCTTTAAACCTATTGTTAAATTAATATTTATTGTGTCACCCGGCATAACCTTCTTGGTGGTGGAATAAGCGGGTCCACTCGTTCTTGTTACATCAAACACAAGTTTACTTGTAGCACTATCAACTCCGTCACCACTAACCCCGCCTGAAACATCAAGTTCTAGGCTTCCAAAGGTAAGGTCTCCACTATAAGATTTACTATCGGTGAAAAACGCAAAGGTGAAAACCGACGCACTTAAAAATACTATCAAAGATAAAAATAAAATCATCGTTTTTATATCAAACTTTTTCTTTTTTTTCTCCATTTTATATCCTTTTTTATAAAACAAAAAAACTGGTCAGTTGACCAATTTTATTTTAAAAAGTTTTATTTAAGCATATTTTGCCTTAAACCTTTCTTCG
>DLSG01000029.1 GCA_002501285.1 Christensenella sp. UBA7868
CATTTAGAAAGTTTCCAACTTCGTTTGAAGGTATATTTTTAATATTAAAACTTATAACTCCGCTTTTTAAATTATTTGACGGATAAATAATAATATTATTGATATTTTTTAAATTTTGAATTAAATATGTTGTTAGTTTCTCAATTTTATTGTTTATTTTTTCTTGATTTTTTTGTACAAATTTTAATCCGCTTCCAAGAGTTAAAATTCCTGCAACATTACTTGTTCCACTTTCAAAGCCGTCAGGGAAGTCTGTTGGCTGAACGGGGCTGTTGCTTTGTGTTCCTGTGCCTCCAAATTTTATTGGTTTTAAAAATTTCTTTGCCTTGTTGCTTACAAGTAAAGCCCCTATTCCAGTTAGGGCATAAAAACCTTTGTGACCTGCAACAGATAAAAAATCTATATTCATTTTTTGCATATCTATTTTTTCGTGTCCAGCACTTTGAGCACAATCGACCAAAAATAAAAGATTATGTTTTTTGCAAATTTCGCCAATTTTTTGAATTTCGTTTGTATATCCTGTTACATTGCTTGTGAATATGCACGCAATCATATATGTTTTGTCTGTTATTGAATCTTCAAATTTTTGGGGATCGATTTTTCCATTTTCATCGGGGCTTAAAATTGTTAAACTTTCATGAAAATTATTTTTTAGTTCGTGTAGCGGGCGTAAAACCGAATTGTGTTCATAAATTGTTGTAATTATATGACCATGTTTTTGTTTGGTGGATAATATGGCAAGATTTAAGGCTTCGGTGCAACCGCTTGTAAATATAACATTTTCAACTTCTTCACAGTTAAAATAGTTTTTTAGATTTTCACGAATATCCATAATTTTGCTTGAAAGATTAGCACTTATTTTGTACCCGCTTCGATTTGGATTTGCACAATATTTTTTTAAACAACATTTAAAAATTGTCCACTTAACAGAAAGTGGTTTTTGGTTTGTTGTTGCACCATTATCAAGATAAACCATAAGAAATTCCTTGTAACTTTAAATTTTTAAATTTAATAATATATATTAGGTAGCAAAAAAAATTGTTACAAAGGAGAAATGTTATGAATTATATTTTGGCAGTTTTTTTATCGCGTAGTCAAACTATGCTTTTTTATAATAAATTACGAGCAAAAAAGGTTGCTTGCTCAATAATCAACAATCCAAAAGCAACGAAAGCAACTTGTGGAATATGTGTTAAATTTTATGCTTACAACTTGGGGATTGCTAGGTCGGTTTTAAACAACAACATGACGGGCTTTGCAGGGTTTTATAAATACACCGACAATTTTGGGCGAGTTACAGTAACTCCGCTTTGAAAGAATAATTGTATTAGATTATTATAAAAATTAGAAGTCTATAAATTGCTTCTAATTTTTTTATTGTTTTTTTATTTTTAAATTAGTTTTTTATTGAAAATAAAATTAAAATTTGGTATAATAAAATATATGGCAAAAATGTATAGTAATGAAGCACAAAAACAAGTGGCTTGTATGTGCTACGCTTGTTTCAATCCCAAAGAAGATGTGGAGATGAAAATGAGCGAACTTAAAAGTTTGATTAAGGCAAATAATATTGATGTAAGCGGAATGATTGTTCAAAACATTAAACAACCAGATTTATCCTATTTAATTGGAAAAGGCAAACTTGAAGAACTTAAAGAACTTGTAAATAGCACAAATGCAGACATGGTTGTTTTTCAAAACGAACTTACGGGCAGTAAAATTAATAATTTAGAACAATTTTTGAATGTGAAAGTTATTGACAGAACAATGTTAATTTTGGATATTTTCGCTCAAAGAGCCACAACGAGAGAAGGAAAACTTCAAGTTGAACTTGCACAATTAAAATATTCGCTTCCAAGACTTGGCGGGTTAAAAAGTTCTAGCAACCGATATGGTGGCGGTGTTGGAATGAGAGGACCAGGCGAAACTAAACTAGAACTTGATAAACGAAAAGTTGAAAATCAAATTTATTCTTTGCAAAAAGAATTAAAAAATGTTCAAGAAAATCGAATGCTTCGAAGAAAACAACGAATTGAAACAAAACAAAAATCTGTTGCACTTGTTGGTTACACCAACAGCGGAAAATCAACACTTATGAACACGATTACAAAAAGTGATGTTTTTGTTAAAGATATGTTGTTTGCAACTCTTGACACAACAACAAGAAAAGTTTATTTAAACGAAAATCTTTCAATTTTGTTGTCAGACACTGTTGGTTTCGTTTCAGATTTAAACCATGAATTAGTTGATGCGTTTAAATCAACTCTTGAAGAAAGTTTATATGCAGATTTATTATTAAATATTGTGGATATCTCTGACCCCGAAGCGTTAAAGAAAGAGCAAATCACAAAAGAAGTTTTATCAGAACTTGGGGTTGATTTGAATAAGGTTAAAACAATTTATAATAAAATCGACAAAATTCATCAAGTTCCAAACAATAACTATTTACAAATTTCTGCAAAGCAAAATGTGAACATAGATAAACTTAAACAATTAATTATTGATTATTTTGAAAATGCTAATCGATAACATCGGGGAAGTGAGAGAAAACTCTTAAAATATCAATAAAAGTTTAAATTAAATCAATGCTTAAAAATTTATTACAAGTTGTAGAGATATATTAAAAAAGCATAATTAATTTATGAAATTTGTAGCAAGGTGAACAAAGAGATAAAAAGTTTTAAAATTGATAGTTTTAATTTTTATCAAATTTTTAGATTTAAAAAAATAAGACAAAGCGTGCTTAACACTAACTTTGCCTTATTTTTATTTATTTGTGTTTTAAAATTATATAATATTTTATTTGTTTAAATTTAATATCATAAATGGTTTTTTGCAACTATAATCTGAAAATATTTTTAAGTTTAAAGATGAAACAATATTTTTTAAGATGTTAAATTTTTCTTCTTCTAGTTTTTCTTTTATGCTTTCATATTCTTCAATTTCAATAAAGGTTCCTAGTTCTTTAACATATTGAACATTGGCGACAATTTCACCTTTTTTAAATTCGTTATTGTTTACAACATAGTCACACCAACAAGTAAGACCAAGATTTTTAAAAATAGTTTTTGCTTTTTGGGTGTCGTCAATATTTAATTTTGTTTTTACTTCGTCAATAACATTTCCGTTTTTGTCAAAAGTTTTTTTCTTATACACAATATATTTTTTATCTAAATTTTCACCAACAATTTCTCTTATAAGAACAGATTTTTCAAGTAAAACTGGATATGAAGTAGTTTTTAAATCTTTTTGTGATAAAGTTGTAAAATATGTATCATAGTTGTTGTAAGTTTCAACAAATTCAAAACCTTCTTTTATTAAATTTTCTTTTACTTCATCAAACTCATTTTTTGTTAATACACAGATTTCAGTCATACAAAACTCCTTTATTAAATTTTTTTTAAATATATCACAAAAAAGAAAATAAAGCAAGTGCCTAGGGTTCTTGATAAAATAAACAAAAAATGAAGTGCCGTAGGCACCTTATTAATAAAATATAATATATAAAATAAAAAATATCTTAAAAATGCTTGACAAAGAAAGTGAAAAACAGCATAATTTTTAATAGATAGTAACAAACTAGAAACAATTGATAAGGAAATAAAGAAACGAAAAATCAGATGCGGTTGACCTCAGATGCGGTTGACCGAAGAAAGGGTTTAAGGCGAAATAGGCTTTTATAAAACTTTTTAAAATAAAACTGGTCAACTGGCCAGCTTTTTTGTTTTAAAAAGGATAGAAAATGGAGAGAAAAAGAAAAAAGATTAATTTAAAATTTATAGTTTTAATATTATCACTAATAGTATTTTTAAGTATGTCAGTTTTAACTTTTGCGTGGTTTACAGACAGTAAGTCTTTTACTGGCGACTTAACCTTTGGAAGCCTAGAACTTGATGTTTCAGGCGGGGTTAGTGGTGACGGGGTTGATTCGGCTACAAGTAAATTAGTATTTGATGTTGCAAGACAAAAAGCGGGGGACTCAACCTGGACAGGAAAGATAATGCCAGGAGATACAATAGACATAAATTTAACCGTTGGTTTAAAATCGGGCAGTGAACCAGCATATTATTTAATTTTCATTCATGACGATAAAGGTGTGTTTGAAAATAATGTTTATTTTAGTGACGGGACGAAAACGGGGAATGTTTTAAATGTTTATGTAAACGATGGGACAAAAACATATTTGCAAACAGATAGCACTATGGCATCAGTTACAAACAAATATTGTGGGAAACTAACAGCGGGAACACCACAAAATATTAAAATATCAGCAAAAGTTGCGGAAAGTTATACCGAGCAAAATACTGTTTGTAATGTAACTTGCACAATCGGGGCAATTCAACAAGCCAATCTAAAAGAATCAGATGCAAAATATAATTTAAATGTAAAATATGGAACAAATCTTCTTCCATTAAAAACAACAAAAGAAACTTATTCAAATTACGGACTTTCAATTACGGTTAATGGTGATGGAACATTTACTCTTGATGGAGAAGTTTCGGGTGAATCAGTCTTTATATTTGACATAAATAATGGTGCAATGGATATTACTACTGACGGAGTTTATTTGCTTACTGGATTTTTGGAAACTAGCACGGTTACAAATTCTTATTTACAGCCTTATATAAACAAGATATCGCAAGGTGTTTTAATTAAAGGAGTTGTGGAATATTCGTGGAAAGCTGGGGATACTCTATCTTTTGTAAGATTTTTTATTCGAACAGGAATTTCTTTTGACAACTTTACTTTTGCTCCAAGACTTGTTAAAAAAATATAGTAAAAAAATATTAAATATTATTTAATCAAATTTAATTTGAAATCTTATTTATAATTATTTTAATATAGAAGATTAATAAAAAGGTGAAACAATAATAAAGATTTAATCAAAACTAAAAATTGTTTCACTTTTTTTATATTTTTAAATTTTTATATGCACATTTTTTCATGCAAAAAAATACTATGACTATATACAGAAGAAGAAAAGAGAAGTACAAAAGAAGAGAATACATAATATTTAAAAAATTTATAAAAGGAGGACGCGTCTATGTTATTCAACGGTTTCGGCGGTGGCTGCGGCAATATGCCAAAAGATTGTGGTTGTGGTGATAACAACTGCATGTGGATAATTTTATTATTGCTTTTCTGTAATTGTGGCGGTGG
>DLSG01000066.1 GCA_002501285.1 Christensenella sp. UBA7868
TGCTTATATAAAACTTTTTAAAATAAAACTGGTCAACTGGCCAGTTTTTTTGTTTTAAAAAGGATAGGTCATGGAGAAAAAAAGAAAAAAGATTAATGTAAAATTTATAGTTTTAATAATATCATTAGTAGTATTTTTAAGCGTGTCGGTTTTAACTTTTGCTTTTTTCACCGATAGTAAATCTTATAATGGGAATTTAACTTTTGGCGAATTAAAACTAAAAGTATCAGGAGATAGCGTAACGCAAAATTCTCAAACACTTTTGTTTGATACGGCAAGAAAATTTTATAACGATTCTACATGGACTGGTAAATATATGCCTGGAGATACAATAAATATAAAACTAAAAGTTGGGCTAGAAGACGGAAGCGAGCCAGCGTATTATCTTGTTCAAATTTCGGATAACAAAAATGTTTTTGAAAATGCTTTTTATTACAGTCAAGACGGAACAAATATTTATGTAAACAACGGACAAAAGATATATAAACAAGGAACTACGACCGCTGTTACAACTCCAATCATTGGTAAAATATTGTCCGCTGGCGATAGTAACGCACATAGTTTAACAATAAGCGCTAAAATAAGTGAAGATTTTGAAAGTCAAGGCGTTGTAACCACAGTTTATTGCAATATTTATGCAGTGCAAAGAGCAAACTTGGAAGAAAAATCTGCATTAAGTGAACTTTTAATAGGCGCAAGTGAAGATAAAAAAGTTTATACAAAATTAAACTATCTTGAATCTACGGGGACGCAATGGATTGATACTAAATATGTTTATAAAACAGAACCAAAAATTGAAATGGAATTTAATCCAACAATGGCAAAAGATATGTTTCTTGCTGGTGTTCGAGTAGATAATGGTGTTAATTCAAAATTTGTTTATAATCCTACTATGACTAATGCGTCAGGTAATGGTGCAGCGAATTATATGTATGGAGAAGCCAGTTGGAAAAAAATGCCATCAACTTCATTGAAACTTAATGAATGGATAAAAATTTCTTTTGGAAAGATTTATAAAGAAAATGATAAGGTTATTAACACTATTACAGAAACCTATGATTTTTCTACAAACACTTTTCCTATTTATTTGTTTCACGCTAATGGAGGCGGCCAACAATATGGAAGCGGAGTTAAAATGAAATATTGTGACATTTTTGATGGAGATGTTTTAGTTAGAGAACTAATTCCAGTTTTGCGAAATTCGGATAATAAACCAGGAATGTTTGATGCGTTGAGTGGAATTTTTTATACAAATGTAGGAAGTGGTGAATTTGTATATGCTTAAAAAATATTTTTTATTAGTAAAATTGTTGACAAATTTTTAAATTTGAATATAATATAGTTAGTTTATGTTAAAGGTGGGTGAAGAAGTTGTCAGTAGTTAAAGTTGGCGAAAACGAAAGCGTTGAAAGCGCTATTAAGCGTTTTAAAAGAAAATGTCAAAAAGACGGCATTATTGGTGATTTAAGAAAAAAAGAATTTTACGAAAAACCAAGTGTTAAAAGAAAGAAAAAAGCTGAAAACGCTAGAAAAAGAAATATTAAATAGTTTTAAAAAACACATCAATTTGATGTGTTTTTTTATTTTTATTTTACTTTAAATTCAAAAATATAGCACACTTATAAAAAACAAGAAAAAATTGAAAATAAAGGGTTTTATAAAGTTTTAAATTTAACCGAAAATAAAAATGTTGAAAAATTGAGTTGAAAAATTGAATATAATTAAAGAAATTATAGAATTGACAATTAAAAAAATAAAAATTTTTTTAAAATTATTAAATTTGTTTTGTTTTTTATATTTTTTGTGGTATAATAATTAAATAGATGAGTGAAATATTTGCTCATCTATTTTTTATTCAAAAAAATGAATAATTATAAATATTTTATTATAATTATTCATTCAATTTACAATTTCATTTGATTAATAAGAGTTTTTGACTTTTTCGAGTTTTTAAGTTTTTTTATTTTATAAAATATATTAATTTTAAAAATCCATTAAAATAAAAATTATTGATTAACTTTTTACATAACCTTCTAACACAAGTTTTTGAAGGGCATATAATCTACATTCATATTCATATCTTGTCAAAACTGTTTCATTTGGGTCAGTTCTTCCTATGTGGTGAAGGAGATATTTATTTCCAGCCGACTTTATTGCTCTTTTATAAAGTGGATTTTTTAAACAAGATAGGTAAAGGTCATCTAGAAAGTTTTGATAATCTTCACTTTGTCTAACTATTTCTTTTCCCCAAAAATAAAGTTTTCCAGAGTTTCCCCAAAAATCGAAAATGTTTGATGCACGAGTATGATAGGCGTCAACACCAGCATAATTAAAAACTAATTTTTGAGTTTTTTTATCTTTATATTTTATCCCTTGAAGAACACTTTCTATTGAACTAACTTTTTTACCCTTAAATCTAAATTTGTAAGGGTATAGGTTTGATAGTACTCGAGAAATTGAATTTCTTGAAGAATATTTTATCTCAATATATTTTTCACCTTCCCAAGATGTAACTCCATTTTCGTCCTCTAAAATTTCATCATCAAAATAAATGCAGTTGTTTTTTGTGGATAGTTCTTTCATTTTAAATTCTTGTTTAAATTCTTTAAATTTTTGCTTGATATTTTTATTCATTTTTATGCCCCTTTTTATTTGTTTATTATATCAAAAAGTTCAAAATACTACAAAAAATTTTTTAGGAATTTTGTTGAAAAACATTTTATTTAATAAAACAATTAAAGATTTGATAAATTTTTATAGGTTTTGATAAAATAAAACCGATTTTTATTTTTTAATAAAACTTTTGTTCTATAAAATGGTGTTTTTAACTTATTTTGCGTTTAGGCACATTTTTATTAATTTTCATTTTATAATTTTTATGTTTTAAAAACAAAAGGAGAAAAAGAAAAATGAAAAACAAAAACAAAAGTGTACTTAAAGAATTAATTCAAAGTGCAAAGGAAAGACTAAAACATCACGATTATGGTTCGGTTGATTACAACAGGGAGAGCATCAAACAAGATAAGAGGAAAACTAATCATGTTTTGAGATTGCTTGCAAGTAATGAATTTAAAAGAGCGGATATAATTGTAAAACCAATTTCAACAAAGGAAGATGAAATTTTTAACAAAAAAGTTATCGAACTTTTAACTAATAATCCAAACACAACAAGTCCTCTTGCAGAACTGATCGACATTAATAAATACAAAAATTTATCAGACATCGACAAACAAGATTATATTTTAACAGTAAGCGAAAAGTATTGTAAAATAAAACAAGAATTTGAACATAAAATGGCGTCCAAAATTTAACAAATATGTAAATAACTTGACAAAAAAGTAAAATACTTTTACAATATATGATATATTTAAAAGGGGAAAACTATGTATTTTGCTTTTGTTATTTTTTGCATATTGTGTGTTATAGCGTTAAATTTAATATTTAACTTTGCTTTAACAACGCTATTAAATTTACTTATTAGTTTTGCAATAGTTTTGTTACCATCATTTTTTGTGGCTGTGGTGATAAGAATACTTCCAAAATCATGGTTTGATTATAATAACAAGATTTACTATGTTTCGGAAAAAGAAAAAAATATGCTTGTAAAACTTGGAATTCGCTCTTGGAAAGATAAGATTCCTGATTTAGGAAACACCGTTAAATTTAAAAAAGCAAAACTTGAAGACTCTAAAAACATTGAATATTTAAAAAAATTCATTCAAGAAACCTGTTATGGTGAAATGGTTCACAAATTTTGTATATTATCGGCATTATTAAGTTTATTTTTTGTTCCAAGATATTTAATACTACCTATGGCACTTCCAATTGCAATAGTTTATTCTTGTTTGAACATTCCATCAATTTTAATTCAAAGGTATAATAGACCACGATTAATAAAACAATTAACAAGGCTTGAAAGGTCTAATAGAACTGTAAACAATGAAGAGAAAGAAGACATTGATGCTGGGCAAACTCAAAATGCTTAAAAAAATAAAAAAGATATTTTAAAAAATATCTTTTTTTGTTTATTTGTGATATAATTAAACCATGAGCGAATTTAAGTTAGAAAGATTAAACGAAATGCAAAAAAATGCTGTTGTAAGCGACAGTAAAAATATATTAGTAACCGCAGGTGCAGGAAGCGGAAAAACAAGGGTTTTAACTGAAAGAATAATAAATTTGATTAATTGCAGATATGTTCACCCATCACAAATTTTGGCAATAACTTTTACAAATAAAGCAAGTAATGTTATGAAGGAAAGATTAAGTGAAAAAGGTCTTTCTACTATTAATATGTGGATAAGCACATTTCATAGTATGTGTGTTAGAATTTTAAGGGAAAATGCTGGCAAACTTAATGGCTATGACAGAAATTTTACAATTTTTGATGAGTCGGATAAGAACAAAGTTTTAAGTGATATTTTAAAGCAAGAAAAACTTGAAGGCGATGAGTTTAAAAAGAAACTATCTTATCATATTTCAAATTTTAAAAACAAATATCAGACATTGCAAGAATATGAAAGAGTAAATGCTTTTGAGCATGATATTGACGAAATTGTAAGATTAATTAAAATATACGAAGAAAAACTTAAAGAAAACAACGCTTTTGATTTTGACGATTTGCTTTTTAAAACATATAAACTTTTGTATGAAAATAGCGATGTTAGAAATTATTATTCCGAAAAATTTAAGCATATTTTGGTTGACGAATTTCAAGATACAAACGAAATTCAATATGATTTAATAAAACTTTTGGCAGGAAAGGATACAAGTGTTTTTGTTGTTGGTGATGAGGACCAGTGTATTTATTCTTGGCGTGGAGCAAACTATAAAAATATTTCAAATTTTACAAAAGATTTTGATAATGTGGAAATAATTAAGTTAGAACAAAATTATAGGTCAACAAAACGAATAATTGAAGGTGCTAATAAAATTATTTCAAAAAACATTGAAAGAATTGATAAAAAACTTTGGACAGACAACGAAGAGGGTGTGTCAATTGAATATAAAAGTTGCTATAACGAAGGCGAAGAAGCTGAATTTGTTGCGTCAACAATTTATTCGTTATACTCAACAAAAAGAGAAAGTTTAAACAATATTGCAATTTTAGTAAGGCTTAACTCTTTAACTAGAAACATAGAAGAAAAACTTTTAAATTATGGAATAAATTATAAAGTTTATGGCGGAATGAAATTCTATGAGAGAATGGAAATTAAAAATTTTTTATCATATTTAAAAGTTTTAAACAATCCAAAAGATGATGTTAGTTTTGCAAAAATTGCAAACTTTCCAAAGCGTGGTATAGGTGACGCTAGTTTAGAAACTTTGAAAAGATTAGATAGCAGTAAATCTATGCTTGAAAATTTGCTTAATTTAGATTCGTCTATGGGAATTAAAGGAGCAACATTTAATAAACTTTATGGGCTTAAACTTTTGTTTGTTGATTTACTAGAAAAATCCGCTGAACTTAATATTGAAGATTTAGCAAACTACATATTAGAAAAAACAAATTTAGCAGAATTTTTGAATGTTCAAGAAGAAGATAAGAACCGAATGCTTAACATTGAACAGTTAATTTTAAGTATTAAAGAGTATGTTAAAAATAATCCAGAAAATAATTTGTCTGATTATCTTCAAAGCGTAACGCTAGTTAGTGATATGGATAGTTACAGCGAAGAAGACGAAAGTGTTACAATTGCTACAGTTCACGCAAGCAAAGGGCTTGAATTTGGTTGTGTGTTTGTAATAGGGCTTGAAGATGGAATTTTTCCGCTTAAAAGAAATGACGAATGTGACGAAGAGGAAGAGCGTAGGCTTATGTATGTTGCGGTTACTCGAAGCATGAAAAGATTGTTTTTAACAAATGCTAAAAACCGATTTTTATATGGTTATACAAGACGAGAAATTGTTTCGCCTTATATAAAAGACCTTGGTTTTGAAAAACCTGTTTATGGAATAGGCGGGTTTGGAAGGGGTTCAAGTTTCCAATCTAATTCAAGATTTTCTAGTGGTGGACAATCTGAATATAATAATTTTACTTCGGGATATTCAAATGGCTCTTTTGGGGGTTATAGAAATTCTGGCTATGGCTATAATAATGAAGAAAGTGAAATTGGAAGTTTTTCGCAAAAAACTGTAAGTAAAGCGACAGAAATGGAAGTGAAATCATCAAGTGATGTTGATTTTTCAGTTGGTGATAAAGTAACGCATAAAAGTTTTGGTGAAGGTTTAATTATTTCAATTAACGGCGATTTGGCAAAAATTAATTTTAAAGGCGTTGGGGTAAAAGAACTTATGATTAACATTGCGCCAATTCAAAAAATTTAGAGGTTTTATGGATAGAATGAAAGAACTTGTTGAGTTAATCAACAAGCACAATTATAATTACTATGTTTTAGATAAACCAACAATAAGTGATAAAGAATGGGACAAACTTTATGACGAACTTTTGGCACTAGAAAAAGAAACTGGTGTGGTTTTGGAAGATTCTCCAAGTAAAAAAGTTGGGGGAGAAATTTTGTCTGGTTTTAAAAAAGAACCACATAAAGTTCCGCTTTTTTCGCTTGAAAAAGTTAATAATTATGAAGATTTAGAAAAATGGATTTATTCTATTAAAAGCAAAGTTAAAGATGCCGAGTTTAGTTTAGATTATAAATATGACGGATTGAGTTGTGTTTTAACCTATAATAACGGGATTTTAACAAAAGCCATAACAAGAGGAAACGGACAAGTTGGTGAAAATGTAACTGAACAAGTTAAAACTATAAGAACAGTTCCGCTATGCATTGATTATAAAAAAGAACTCGTTGTTCAAGGCGAGTGTATAATGAAATTAAGCGAACTTGAAAAATATAATAAAAATTCTAGTGGGGAACTTTTAAAAAATGCTCGAAACGCAGCGGCAGGGGGGCTACGAAACCTTGACCCAAAAGTTACAAAAAGCAGAAACCTTGATGTTATTTGTTATTCGGTGAACTACATTGAAGGGAAGGAGTTTAAAACTCAACAAGAAATGCAAGATTTTTTAAGACAAAACAAATTTTATGTGGTTGAACATTTTAAAGTTTTAAAAGATTTTGAAGAAATAAAACAGGTTTTTGAAGCAATTGATGTTGAAAGACATAGTTTAGACTTTTTAATTGACGGTGCTGTTTTAAAATTAAATAATGTAAGTGATAGACAAAAACTTGGTTATACAATAAAATTTCCTAAATGGGCAATAGCATTCAAGTTTGAAGCGGAAGAAACTTCAACAATTCTTAAAGATGTTGTTTGGACTGTTGGAAGAACTGGGAAAATTACGCCAGGAGCAATTTTAGAACCTGTAAACCTAGCGGGAGCAACAATAAGCAGGGCAACATTAAATAACTATGAAGATATTTTGCGTAAAAAAGTGCTTCTACATTCAAGAGTGTTTTTAAGAAGAAGCAACGAAGTTATTCCAGAAATTTTGGGTTTAGCCGAAAAATTTGGTGATAGCAGTGAAATTGAAAAGCCTCAGTTTTGTCCGTCTTGCGGGGAAAAACTAACGCAAGTTGGGCCAAATTTGTTTTGTTTAAACACATATAACTGTAAAGAGCAGATTAAAGAACGTATTGTGCATTATTGTAGCAGAGATGCAATGAATATTGAGGGAATAAGCGATAAAACGATTGATTTGTTTTATGAAAAACTTGGCGTAAGAAGCGTTGCGGACTTATATGATATAAAGTATGAAAAACTTATTGAACTTGAAAGTTTTAAGGATAAAAAAACTCAAAATATATTAGATTCAATTGAAAAAAGTAAAAATGTAACGCTTTCTAAATTTATTTATGCAATTGGAATTTTAAATGTTGGCAAAAAGACTTCAAGAGATTTGGCAAAAAAATTTAAAAGTTTATCTGCTTTTAAAGACGCTAACATGGACGATTTAATTGAAATAAAAGATATTGGAGAAATCGTTGCAAAATCTATTTTAGATTATTTTTCAAATGAAAAGAATATTGTTTTAATTAACAAAATTTTAGAAAAAGGCGTTAAAATTGAAGAGCAAAAACAAAGTGAAAACGCAAAACAAAACTATTTTACTAACAAAAAAATAGTTTTAACAGGCTCTCTTGAAAACTATACTCGTGAAAATTTGTCCGAAATTTTAATTTCACTTGGGGCTGAAATTAGTTCAAGCGTAAGCAAAAACACCGATTTAGTTATTTTGGGCGAAAATGCGGGAAGTAAACTTGCAAAAGCACAAAGTTTAGGAATAAAAATAATGGAAGAAACCGAACTTGTTAATATGTTAAAAGATATTCAAAATGCTTGAAAAACTTTTTAAAACTTGATATAATAATTTTTTAGGAGAAACTATGGAGATTACAACAGATTTAGTTAAACATTTGGCTGAACTTTCTAGGCTAAATTTTAGCGATGAAGAAATTGAAAATTTTAAACAAGAATTTGAAAGAACGCTGTCTAGCATTGACGAAATTCAAAGCGTTGATACATCAAAAGTAGATTTTAAAGACAAAACCGTAAGTGCCCAAAATTTAAGGGAAGATGAAGTAAAAACTGGGCTTGACATTAAAAGCGTAACGCTTAATGCTCCAAAAAGCAAAGGTTCAAACATTGTAGTTCCAAAGGTGGTGGAATAATGGAAGAAATTTTATCAAAAAGTTTATTAGAAATAAGTTCTTTACTTAAAGAAAGAAAAATTACAAGTGTTGAATTAACAAAACTTTGCCTAGATAATATTGAAAAAAATAAACATCTTAACGCAGTATTAAGCGTAAGAAAAGAAGACGCTTTGTTAGATGCTGAAAAAGCCGACAAAATTTTAGATGAAGGGAAAGGAAGTTTTCTTACTGGCGTGCCAATTATAATTAAAGACAATATTAATATGATTGGAACAAAAACCACTTGTGCAAGCAAGTTCCTTGAAAATTATGAAAGTGTTTATAACGCAACAGTTGTTGAAAAATTGTTAGAACAAAATGCCGTTATTCTTGGAAAAGCAAATATGGACGAATTTGCTATGGGAAGTTCAAACGAAAATAGTGCTTTTGGTGCTTGTTTAAATCCTGTTGACAATTCAAGGGTTGCTGGTGGAAGTAGTGGCGGAAGTGCGTGCAGTGTTAAGGCAAATTTGTGCTTTGCTTCGCTTGGAAGTGACACTGGCGGGTCTATTCGTCAACCAGCAAGTTTGTGTGGCGTAGTAGGTTTAAAACCAACCTATGGTTTGGTTTCTCGTTATGGTTTAGTCGCTTTTGCTTCAAGTTTAGACCAAATTGGCCCTTTTACAAAAACCGTAAAAGATAGTGCGGCAATGCTTAATGTTATTTCTGGTTATGACGAAAGAGAATTTACAAGTTCTAATCGTGAAAAAGTTGATTATTTAAAAAACTTAAAGTCAAGTGTGCGTGGCGTTAGAATTGGTGTTCCTACAAACTTTTTAAATATGGGCATGGATACAAGTGTTAAAAAAGCAATTGACGGGGCAATAGAGTTTTTTAAAGAAAATGGAGCAGAAATCGTTGAAATAAACTTGAATAATATTGATAAGTCTCTTTCTGCTTATTACGTTATATCAAGTGCGGAAGCGTGCAGTAATCTTGGTCGTTTTGACGGAATTAGATACGGCAAACGTGCTGAAAACTATACAGATTTAATAGATTTATATTATAAAAGCAGAACAGAAGGTTTTGGAAAAGAAGTTAAAAGGCGTATTATGCTTGGTAACTTTGTTTTGTCAAGCGGATATTATGATGCGTATTATAAAAAAGCAAAAGCAGTTCAAAACCTAATTAAACAAGAGTTTAATAATGCGTTTAGTAAAGTTGATGTAATTTTAACACCAACATCACCATTCACAGCATTTAAAATAGGTGAAAAAGTTAATGACCATATTAAAATGTATTTAAGTGATATTTTCACAGTTCCAGTAAACATTGCGGGGCTTCCAGCAATTAGTTTGCCTTGTGGAACAGACGAAAATAATTTGCCAATAGGGCTTCAACTTATTGCAAACAAGTTTGAAGAGCAAACTTTGTTTAATGTTGGTGATTATTTTGAAACAAACAAAGGGGGTAAAAATTAATGGAATTTGAACCAGTTATTGGTCTTGAAATTCACAGCGAATTAAAAACAAAAACCAAAAATTTTTGTTCGTGCGAAAATAAATTTGGTGCCCCATCAAACAGCAAGGTTTGTCCAGTTTGTTTAGGGCTTCCAGGGGCATTACCTATTCCAAACAAAAAAGCGTTTGAATTTTGTATTAAAGCAGGGCTTTCGTTTGAGTGTGAAATTAATGACGAAGCAATTTTTGAAAGAAAAAATTATTTTTATCCAGATCTTCCAAAATCTTATCAAATAAGCCAGTTAGAAAAGCCAACTTGCCTTGGTGGAAGAATTGTTTTTGAAACTGATGACGGCAAAGAAGATTTTATAAGATTAAACAATATTCACCTAGAAGAAGATGCTGGGAAATTAGTTCACGACAATATGCTTAATGCAAGTTTGGTTGATTTCAATAGATGTAGTGTTCCGCTAATTGAAATTGTAACTGAACCAGATATTAAAAGTGCAGCAGATGCAGTAAAAGTTTTAGAAACAATTAAAGAAACATTAAAATATATTGAAGTGTCCGATTGCAAAATGCAAGAAGGAAGTTTGCGTTGTGATGTGAACGTGTCGGTTAGAGAAAAAGGTTCTAACAAATTAAATAACCGAACTGAAATGAAAAATCTTTCAAGTTTTAAAGCGGTTGAAAGAGCAATTAATTATGAAATTTCAAGACAAATTAAGTTATATGAAAGTGGAAAACCTGTTGTCACTCAAACTTTAAGATGGGACGATGAACTTGGCGAAAACTTTGGACTTCGAAGCAAAGAAGGTAGTAATGATTATAAATATTTTCCAGACCCAGATTTGCTTCCAATATCAATTGATAAAGAATATGTTGAAGAAATTTCAAAGAATTTAGCACGTCTTCCACGAGTTAGAAGAAAAGAATACACCGAAAAACTTGGGCTTCCAGAATATGACGCAAAAGTTTTAACAAACGACAAGAAAATTAGTGATTTCTTTGAAGCAAGTATTAAAAAATTTAATAATCCAAAACAAGTAAGCAACTTTATAATGAGTGATATTTTAAGATTAATTAAGCAAAATGAATTAAATTTAGAAGAAAATATTACAATTTCTGTTGACAATTTTGTAAAATTGCTTAAAATGTTAGAAGATAAAGTTATCACAAGAACTGCTGCAACAACAATTTTAGAGAATGTTTTTGAAACAAACGAAGATGTTGATGCGTGCGCTGAAAGGCTAAATTTAAAAATTTCGGACAATACTGACGAAATTAAACAAATCGTTTTAGATGTGATTAACTCAAACCCAAAAGCAGTTTCAGATTATAAAGCTGGAAACGAGCGTACCATGACTTTCTTTATGGGGCAAGTTATGAAAGCGTGCAAGGGCAAGGCAAAACCTGATGTTGTTACTAAATTAATAAAAGAGAATTTGAATTAAGGAGATTTTATATGTTACTAGAACCACCAGTAGAAGAATTGGTTGACATTGTTGGAAATAAATATAAACTATGCAACCTAGCAGCAAGAAGAGCAAATGAAATTCAAAAAAAGAATTTGCAAGACCATGTAGAAAGCCCAGATAATGAACTTTCTATTGCTGCAAAAGAAGTTTATGATAAAAAAATAGTTCCATCAGATTAATATGGTTTGTGAAGTAATTGTAGATATAGCATCATCAAATGTTGACAAAATTTTTGATTATAATGTTGATAACAATTCAAATTATAAGATAGGTCAGCGTGTTTTGGTGCCTTTTGGCGGGCGAAATATTGAGGGCTATATTTTAAAATTTAAAGAAAAATCAAATTTAGATTCATCTAAACTTAAATTTATTTACAAAAGTTTAGATGATTTTTCATATCTAAACGACGAAACCATAAAATTAATGGACTTTTTAATTAAAACCTACAATTTAAGGTATGCTGATTGTTTAAGGTTGTTTGTTCCAAGTGTGGTAAGAAACAATGTTAAAGAAAAATTTATAAAATTTGTAAAACTTAAAGAAAATTTTGAGAACATAAAAAAATTAAATGAAAATCAACAAAAGATAGTTGATTTTTTGCAAAAAACCGAATGCTTTAAACTTTCCGAGTTGAATGTTTTGTTTTCACCATCAAGTGTTAAAACATTAATAAAAAACAATGTTTTAGATGTCTTTGAAAGCGTAGAAAAGCGATCTCCTTATGAGATAATACAAAAAAATTCAAATGAAAAACCTATTACATTAACCCAGCAACAACAGAATGCAGTTAATGAAATTATAACAAAAAGTCCAAACACTTTTTTACTTTTTGGTGTAACTGCAAGCGGTAAAACCGAAGTTTACATAAAGGTTATTGAAAATGTTTTAAAACAAAACAAAACGGCAATTTTGCTTGTTCCAGAAATTGGTTTAACGCCACAACTTTTTAAGCGCTTTACATCTGTTTTTGGCGAAAATGTAGCAATAATTCACAGTGGACTTTCAAGCGGCGAAAGGCTTGACGAATGGCTTAAAATTAAACGTGGGGAAGCAAAAGTTGTAATTGGTGCACGAAGTGCAATTTTTGCGCCTCTTGAAAATATTGGTGTTATTATAATTGACGAAGAGCATGACACAAGTTATTATTCCGAAACAAATCCAAGATATTACGCAAAAGATGTTGCAAAATTTAGGGCAGAATTTAATGGTGCAAGTTTAATTTTAGGAAGTGCAACCCCTTCAATAGAAACTTACTTTAAAGCAAAAAATGGCGAAATTGTTTTGCTTGAAATGAAACAACGAGCAGTAGCAAAAAAACTTCCTGAAATTTATATTGTGGATATGATGCGTGAAATGCGAATTGGAAACACGAGTATGTTTTCTAAACTTTTGCAGATGAAACTTTTGGAATGTATAAAAAGAAAAGAACAAGCCTTGATATTTTTAAACAGGCGAGGTTATACTTCATTTTTAAGATGTTTGGATTGCGGATATGTTCCTAAATGTGAAGATTGTGATGTTAGTTTGGTTTATCATAAAGAAGATGAAAAACTTAAATGTCATTATTGTGGGAACAGATATAAAGTTTTAACTAAATGTCCCCAATGTGGAGGTACAAACATAAGACTTGGTGCCGTTGGAACGGAACAAGTTGTTGAAAAACTTAAAAGTTTGTTTCCAGATGTAAAAGTTTTTAGAATGGATAACGACACTACAACAACAAAAAATTCGCATATAAACATAATTGAAGAATTTAATAAAACAAAACCAGCAATTTTGGTTGGTACGCAAATGATAAGTAAAGGTCATAATTTTAACAGTGTGAGTCTTGTTGGAATAATTGATGCTGATTTAAGTTTGCATTATGCCGATTTTAGAGCAACCGACCGAACTTTTAATTTGCTTACCCAAGTTTCGGGCAGGGCAGGCAGAACAGATTTAGAGGGCGAAGTTGTGCTACAAACCTATATGCCTAGACATTTTGCTTATGGTTGCGTTAGTACAAACAACTATGAAAAGTTTTATGAAAAAGAAATTAATTTAAGAAAAGTTACACGATTTCCGCCTTTTTCAAAAATTGTAAGAGTGCTCGCTAGCAGTGAAAACGAAGAAGATTGCAAAGAATTTATTCAAAAATTTTATAGTAAAGTTGTTGATATAAAAAACGAAGATTATAAAAAATTTATTTATCTTGGAGCTATGAAAAGCCCAGTAAAAAGGGCAAAAAGACAATTTAGATATCAAATTTTGATGCGTTTAGAAAACGAATTTGCAAACGAAATTATTCAAAAACTTTTTGAAATTAATAAAAATTTGACTAATAAAAATGTGATAAGTTTTGTTGAACTTGACCCTCAAAACTTATCGTAAGTTAAAAAATACAATAAACTTATAAAACCATATAAAAAATAAAGTTTCTAAATAAGTAAATCTTAAAATTAAATCATAAAAATTAGATATTTTCAATTAAAAAACACCCTTTATTTTAAGAGTGTTTTTTATTTTATTATTTGTAAGTTTGAAATCTAATTTTATAAAACGGCAAGAAGCAAAAATATTAAATTATCTGAACATAATTTATAAGATTTTTTTTCACGTTTTTTAAATTTCGCAGGACAAAATGGAGCATCTTTTTCAATAATATTTCGCTTTTCTTTAAAGGTTATTTCAAGTTCATTACTTTCATAAACTCTTGGTTTTTCATTTACTTTGCAAAAAACCGTGCATTTAAACTTAATTTTTTTTTGCATTTATTTCACCTTAACATCAAATTTTACAACTACTTTATCTCCTGGGTTTAAATCTTTTAGATTGAAACCAACTGTGGGNNGCTTCATCAATCTTAACAGTCCCGTTAATAAATTCAACTTCTTGTGGTAGATTATCAACAAATTTTATTTCGGTATTTACTAATGTTCCAGTGTTTGTTATTGTGTTTACGAAAGTAAGCGTGTCGCCCGCAACAACAATCGTTTTGGTTGACTCTTTCACAATTTCAAGTTTTTCAGTTGAAATTTGAACTGAAACAGCGTTTGAATATTCTTCAATATTTTCTCTTTCGTTTACATCATATTTGATTTGAGATTGCATATTCACAACATCTTTCTCAGGTTTGTCACTAATTTTAATTTTAAATTTTATTGTTTGAGTTTGATTGGTTGGCAAGGTGTCTGGCAAGGTAAAGCCTATTGTTATATTAAAATTTTGATAAGGGACATCGTTAATTTCAACTGAGCCGTCAACAAAAGTTGCATCGCCTTCAAGTTGTTCTTTAATAAAAATGTTTGTCATTTCATATTCGCTTTGGTTGGTTAAAGTTAATGTCTGTAAAATTTCTTCTTGCGGTGTTGCAAATTCTTTTGAACTTGTTCTTTGTTTTATAAAAGATTCTGATAAATTTTCGGTAGTTGATAAATTGCTTGTAACTTTGTTTTCGTGAATAGATTGGTCGGGAAGGGTATATTTAGAAGTTACTTCGGATTGATTTGTAATTTTTGCCATAATTTCTCCTTTTAAGTAGATATAACATAATATGAGAAAAATGTCTTTTTGTTAATTTAAAGTAAAAAAAGGCTTTATGATTATAAAGCCTAATAATTTATTTTAAAATCTATATAATTATTTTTTTACAACGGTGTTGCAATAAGGACAATAAGTGTTAGTGCCAATAACTTCAACTTTTGCACCACAACTTGGGCAAATAAGGGTTTCAATTTGTCCGTTTTTTTCTAAAATTTCGTTTTTAGACAAGGTTTTGTTTTGTTTAGGAACAATATATTTTCCATCAACAATTTCATAGCCTGTTAAATATCTTTTAGAAATCAAATCGTTAATTGTTTTTAACATTTGTTGTGGCTGTTGGTTGTTAATCTCTGCAAGAGTATCAATTTCTTGAATTGAATCTAACGAAATTTGATTACAAATTGATTTTTTAGTTTTTAAATCTCCGTAATTTACCCAAAGCATAGGGCAACCATAAAAGCCCAAAACGCAAAGCACGATTCCAATTGCAAGCATCGAAGTATGCCCACCATTTAATACAATAAGCAAAATCCCCGCTGGCAAAAATATTGAAAATAAAATTGAGAAAAATAAAACTCTGGTTAATTTACTATTTATCATAAAAATATTATATCAAAATTTTTTTGAAATTAGCAACAAAATTAAAAAAATATTAAAGAATTTTATATTTAAAAACTTTTGGTTTATATAAAAAAAGATTGAATTGTAATATGAATTAATAATTAATTATAAATTTTTTGTAATTGTTGACTTATATATCAAATTGTGGTATATTTTTTTGTGTTGATCTCATAGTAAAACTGGATATTACGGAGCCCTCCTAAGGCTTTGTTCTGGGTTCGAGTCCCGGTGGGGTCACCAATTTTTATTTTAAAAAGGAGATAGCATGGCTTTAAGGAATATAGTTTACAGCGATGACAGTTTAATTAGAAAGAAAAGTAAAGTTGTAACCGAATTTGACGAAAAACTTGATGTTTTGCTTGATGATATGAAAGAAACAATGCGTCATAACGATGGCGTTGGGCTTGCGGCTGTGCAAGTTGGAGTTTTAAAACGTGTTGTTGTTATTGAAGCGTGTGGTCAATATTTTGAACTTGTAAATCCAAAAATTTTAAGTCAAGAAGGTTCACAAATTGGAGTTGAAGGTTGTTTAAGTGTTAAAAATATCACTGGTGAAGTTGAACGTCCAGAAAGAATAACTGTGAACGCTCAAAATCGTTATGGTGACAATATGGTTTTCACTTTGGAAGGACTACTTGCTGTTGTTGTTTGTCATGAAGTTGACCATTTAGATGGAATATTGTTTATAGACAAAATGAAAAAAAAGGTTGAAAGATAACAACTTTTTTTTGATTATTTGAAATTTTAAAATTTAAAGTTTTTATAAATTTAAAAATTGAAATATGAAAATAAATTAAATTTGTAAAAATTAAAATAAGAAAATTGAGAATTTAGAATTTAACAAAAATAATTAAATTGAGGGAAAAATGAAAATTGTATTTTTTGGTACGCCCGACTTTGCAGGAATAGTCCTTAAAGGTTTAGTTGACATGGGGCACGAAGTTGTTGGGGTTGTAACGGGAGAAGATAAAAAAGTTGGAAGAAAACAAATATTAACTTTTTCTCCTGTCAAAGTTTTGGCAACAGAACTTAACATTCCAGTGTTTCAATTTCATAAAGTAAGAGTAGATGGGGTTGAAACACTTAAAAACTTAAATGCCGACCTTTTTGTAACTTGTGCTTATGGGCAAATAATTAGTAATGAAATAATTAATAGTGCAAAATTTGGAACAATTAATGTACATTTTTCGTTGCTTCCAGCATATCGTGGAGCAAGTCCTGTTCAAAGTGCGTTAATGCAAGGAGAAAAAACAACAGGAGTTACAATTATGCGAACAGATGCGGGGATTGATACTGGCGACATAATTAAACAAAAATCTATTGAAATTTTAGATGACGATGACACTCCTTCATTACTTAATAAACTTGCAACAATTTCGGTTGAATTATTAAAAGATGTTTTGCCAAAAATTGAAGATGGGAGCGTAAAATATATTAAACAGGGCGAAAATTTTTCTTATTTTAAAATGATAAAAAAAGAAGATGGCTTAATAGATTTTACTAGAACAAGTTTAGAGATTTTCAATAAAACTCGTGCTTTAATTTTATGGCCAAATGCTTATTGTTATTTAAACGGCAAAATGTTAAAATTTTATAAAACTGAAGTTTATTTGGGTGACGACCAATTTAAACAAAATTGTTTTGATAAGCAAAACGGAGAAATTGTTTTAGCCGACAAAACAGGGCTTGTAGTAAAATGTGGAAATAATACATTTTTAAAAATTTTACAACTTCAACTTGAAGGGGCAAAAATATTAAATTATAAAGATTTTTTAAATGGAAATAAAAATTTATTAGGAACAAAGTTGAATGGAAACATTGCTTAATTTTGAATTAAAAGAAATTGAAAAAATTATAACAGCAATTGGCGAGCCTAAATTTAGGGCTATGCAAATTTTTAACGGACTTTATCTTGGAAAAAGTTTTAATGAAATAACAACAATAAGTCAAAATTTGAAAAATTATTTGCAACAAAACTATTACAGCCAGCCATTGTCTGTTTTAGATTATAAAGTGTCTAAAGATGGGACTGTAAAGTTTGTTTTTAAACTTCTAGACAACAACATTATTGAAAGTGTTTTGATGAAATATGAATATGGCTATACCTTGTGCGTATCTACACAAGTTGGTTGTAATATGCATTGCAAATTTTGTGCTAGTGGATTAAGCGGCAAGGTGAGAGATTTAACAAGTGGTGAAATTTTAGCACAAGTTATTTTAGCAAACAAGTTTTTAGATGGGAAATTAATGGATAACCGAAAAATTACAAATATTGTAATAATGGGAAGTGGTGAACCGCTAGATAACTATGAAAATGTAACTAAATTTTTAAAATTAGTTACTTTTGAAAAAGGTTTTAACATTAGTGAGCGAAATATATCTTTGTCAACTTGCGGACTTGTAGAAAATATTTACAAGCTTGCAGATGATGGCTTTAAGGTGACTTTGACAATCAGTTTGCACGCAAGTAACGATGAAACTCGTAAAGAGATTATGCCCATCGCTAGACGTTATACAATAAAAGATATTTTATCGGCTTGTGAGTATTATTATCAAAAAACAAACAGAAGGATAGTGTTTGAATACACTTTAATTAAAGGCGTTAATGACGACTTAAATGAATGCGTAAGAATAAAAAATTTGTTTAAACGCTTTAAAATGCAATATCATTTTAACATTATCGTTCTAAATGAAAATGACGGAATAACTTCGCTTGAATCAACAGGAAGGGAATATGCTCGAAAGTTTACAAATTTTCTTTCAAAAAACGGGGTTTCTGCGTCTTTAAGACGAACTCTTGGAGAAGATGTTGAAGGGGCGTGTGGAATGTTAAGAAAGAAATTTTTAGATGCTCAAAATGATAATGAAAATGATAATGATTAAATAATCTAATAAAATCTAGTAAATTAAATAATTTATTTATTTATTTATTTATTTATTTATTTATTTATTTCTGCTATGAGGAAGTGGCAAAAATGTATAATTTATCATTTGAATAATTAAACATAATACATATAAAGTTTTCATAATTTTATTTATTTTAAGTGGTAAAGAAGATAATTTAATACTAAAATAACACAAATTTTATAAAAATGCATCAATTTTGCTGGGTGCATTTTTTGCTAGGGTATTGACAAAAGTTTTTAGTGTGGTATAATTTTAATAAAATAAAGATTTTGAATTTATTTATATAGGAGAAGAATATGTTTTCTAAAAAAACTGAAAAAAAACTTGATAAATTAATTGACAATTTGGGCGGAGATAAAGTTGTAAGTTTATTAAATTGCTCAACCGAAGTAAAAGAAGCAATTAAGTCTAATGTTACAGAATACGCAGACAAACAAAACAAATGTACGCATAAAGTTTTTGGAAAAATGGTTGGACATTTGGCTATTTATTGTGGGATTGCGTTGGTTGATGGCTTAATTAGTGCGCTTGCTGGTATTTTACCACTTTTGTTTTTTTCTGTTCCAGTATTATTTGCTTTGGTTGGTATAGACTTTGTTTTAACTACAAAATCATGCCGAAAAATAGTTGGCCTAGACAGAATTAAAAGTAGGGAGAATGAATATAAGTTTTTATCTCTTACAGAAAATTTAGATAAAGAAGATGTTTTCACTTATGTTCAATCTTATGTTTTAGCCAAAAAAGCCTCTTATCTTGATAAAGGTAATTTGAAAAAACTTAAAAAACTTGAAGAACTTAATAAAAATCTATTTAATAAAATAGACAATCAAGATTATCACTATGAAGTTTTAAATTTGGATCCAGAACTTTTAGAACCTGAAAAACAACTTTTAAAAGTTGAAAATGGAAAAATTGAAGTTAATCCTGTTGACAAAAATATTGTGAATAATGATGAAAAAACTTTTTAATTAAAATATTATAAAGTTAAATTTTGTTTTAACATTTAAAAGTTTATTTGAATAAAAGTAAATAGAAATTGTTAAACTATATTAGTTAAATGATTTAAAAAAAAATTGAGCATATTTGCTCATTTTTTTTAAATATTTTAGGGTGTTAAATTTAATCATTCACACACAAAAAAGGGCTTTAAGTTATTTGCAAATTCTTCGTTTAAAGATAAAATTTTTTTAATTAAACTAATTTCATCTTTATCATCAAAAAGCAAAAAAGAATAAAGTTTAGGGTTAGTTTCAAAAAGAGTAACATAAATTATTTCGGCAATCTGAAAGGTTGTTTTTTTTGTTAAATTTGAAATTTTTAGTGAAATTAAATTTTGATATTTGTCAAAAAAATTTTCTTTATCAAGAGTTTCTCCTTTTGCTTTTACAAGCATTTTACATTCGTCCGAAATTAAGTCGTATCTTGCCACAAAATCGGCGCATAACTGTTGTAGTTTTTCGTTTTTAATATCAGTAATAAAGTTGTCAAGAGTGGTTAATATTTGAGACGAGGTTTGATATGCTAAATTTATAATTTCAATGCTTTTATCTTCCATAATTTCTATTTTTGTCATCAATTTAATTTTTATGCAATAATTTTTGTTTAATAGTTAAAAATATAGATGTGAGTAAAGATTTAATTTTGCTGTTATATACAATTTTAATTTCGCTTTTTGTGGTGTTTTTGTTTATCACAATTTTTTACATTTTCAACAAAAAAGTTTTGTCAAAATTCAGTTTAAGTTTAAAACTTTGTTTTTATATTGGCTTGTATTCGATTTTTTTAATGATAACCGAATTTTATGTGACTGACTATTTTACGGTTAATTATCAAATAACAAAATATATGTTTCTTGCCTTAACCGCAGTTTTTATAGTTTACTTTTTGCTTGTATTTTTAACACTTTTAATAAATCTTCACCCCTTAAAAAATATAGCCACAAACACAAAAAAACTAGCAGATGGTGCAAAACGATTAAATTTAGAGATTTCGGGTAGTAAAGAATTTAATCAAATTGAAAAAAATTTAACATCAATAAAAGATAAGGGCATTTCAAATGAAGAATATAAGTTAAGATTAAAGCAAGAGTATTATAAATTTGTTCCAAGAGAGTTTTATGATTATCTTGGAAAAGATGAGGTGTTTGATTTAAAACTTGGGGAGAATGTTCAAAAAGATGTTACCATTTTATTTATTGACATAAGAAGAAGTTATAAAACAAGCGAAAGTTTAAGTTTAGATGAAAATTTTAAGTTTATAAACAATTATTTAAGCGTGGTTGGTGAAAGTGTAAGACAATTTCACGGCTTTATTGACAAGTTTTTGGGCGATGGTGTTTTGGCAGTGTTTTTAAAAGAAACAGACGCAATAAATTGTTCCACTCAAATTGCTAATAAGTTTCAAAATATAAATTTAGTAAGTGTTGGTGGGGATAAAATTAAGTTTGGAATTGGAATGCACTCTGGGAAAGTTGTTATTGGTATTGTTGGCGAAAAGGAAAGATTAACTCCAACAGTTATAAGCGACAGTGTAAATCTTGCGTATAAAATAGAAAGTTTAAATAAAATTTTTATGTCTGAAATTTTGTTTACAAAAGAAGTTTTAAACAACTTGCCAAAATCGTTTGAATTAAATTATCGTTTTGTCGGAACAATGAGTATTGATGATTACGGGGTGTCTATTTTTGAAAATTTAGATGGATATATTGGGGCAAATAAAACCGCTTTTATAAAAACAAAAAATATGTTTGAATCGGGCGTAAGAAATTTTGAAGAAAAAAATTATAAACTTGCAAGAAAATTTTTTATTGATTGCTTAAAAATAAATAGTGAAGATAATTTAGCAAAATTTTATCTAAAAAAATGCAAAATAGTTTAAAAAAACCGTTGACATAAATGGTTTTTTTTATTATAATTAATCACGTAAGGCAAAAAAGCCTTATTTGGTGAGTATGGATTTAGAAAAAAGTGTAGAGATTGCAAGTTTGTATGGATTTTATAAAAATCTTTTAACCGAAAAACAGCAAAATATATTTGAAAGATATTATCTTCAAGATATTGGTTTAACCGAGATTGCAGAAGTTTTAGGTGTTACAAAACAAACTGTTCTTGACACTTTAAAAAAAACCGAAAAAAATTTGTTTGAAATGGAAAATGCTTTAAAACTTTTTAAAATTTATGAAAGTCAAAGGAGTATTATTAAAGAAGTAAAACAAACAAAAGATTTGTCGAATCTAGACAAATTATTAAATTGCTGGGAGGACTAAATGGCGTTATTTTCAAGTTTAAGTGAAAGAATTGGCAGAATATTTTCAAAGTTATCTTCTCGTGGAAAATTAACTGAATATGAAATTAAAGATGCAATGCGTGAAATTAGGGTTGCTCTTTTAGAAGCCGATGTAAACTTTTTGGTCGTTAAAGACTTAATTAATAAAATTTCCGAAAAAGCGCTTGGGGAACAAATTTTGAAAAGTTTGTCACCAACTCAACAAGTAATTAAAATTGTTAATGAAGAATTAACAAGTTTAATGGGAAGTGTAAACAGTAAATTAAATTCAAGTTCAACTCCGCCAAATATAATTATGCTTTGTGGGCTTCAAGGTGCGGGAAAAACAACAACGGTTGGAAAACTTGCTTTAATGCTTAAAAAACAGGGCAAGAAGGTTTTAACTGTGGGCCTTGATATTTATAGACCAGCGGCAATCAATCAACTTAAAGTGGTAAGCAGTAATGCGGGCGTAGAATGTTTTGAAAAAGGTACGCAAAATCCTGTTAAAACAGCAAAAGAGGCAGTTGAGCACGCTCTAAAACATGGTTTAGATACTGTTATTTTAGATACGGCAGGAAGGCTTTCAATTGATGAAGCCTTAATGAACGAACTTCAATCAATAAAACAAGCGGTAAATCCAACTGAAATTTTGCTTACTGTTGACAGTATGACTGGTCAAGAAGCGGTTAATGTTGCAAAAACTTTTGACGAAAAACTTGACATAACAGGTGTTATTCTTACAAAACTTGACGGCGATACTAGGGGCGGTGCGGCGCTTTCAATAAAAGCGGTTGTAAACAAACCTATAAAATTTTGTTGCGTGGGAGAAAAAATAGGAGATATAGAACCTTTTTATCCCGACAGAATGGCTTCAAGAATTTTAGGTATGGGAGATGTGTTAACTTTAATTGAAAAAGCACAACAAGCCGTAACCGAAGAAGAAGCCAAAAAAATGGAAGAAAAATTCCGCAAAAACAAATTTGACTTTGAAGATTATTTAGTGCAATTTGAAAACCTAAAAAAAATGGGCAATTTAAAAGACATTATGGCAATGATTCCTGGTCTTTCAAGCAAGGCTAAAATGATTGATAATATTGATGAAAAAGCACTTTTAAAAAACAAAGCAATTATTCAAAGCATGACAATTGAAGAAAGGCGTAATCCAGACTTAATTAAAGGTCAAAGGCGTAAAAGAATTTGTGAAGGTAGTGGAACAACTGTTCAAGAAGTGAATGCACTACTAAAACAATTCGAGCAAACAAAGGAAATGATGAAGCAATTTAATGGTAAAAAAGGCTCAATGAAATTTCCGTTTTAAATAATCCGACAACGGAGCAAAATTCAAAACGGCAAATGCCGAAAAGGAGAAAAATTTTATGGCAAAGACTGCTACGAAGCAAACCAAGAAAACCGAAAACTGCCATTGCGCAGAACCCAAATCCACCAAAACGACAAAGTCCCGCGCAAAGAGCGGCAAAGAAATGGATTGCAAAGACTGCAAATAAAAACGCGCTAAATAGCGAATAACTGTGTCAACACCCATCCGCTCCAAAATCACGT
>DLSG01000088.1 GCA_002501285.1 Christensenella sp. UBA7868
CTTTCGGCTTTTCTTTTTTAATTGGTGGAGACGACGGGAATTGAACCCGTGTCCGAATTAATGTAACACAATACTTCTACACGCTTATAAAATTTTAAATTTAATTTTAACAAATAAATTTTAAAAAATTGTTAAAACTAGCCAAAAATTGAAGAAAACAAACTAGGCAATTTGTTTAATTTACCACAATTAATTAAAATTTTATTAGATTTTAGTGGGAAATCTAACAAAATTACTACTTTTAAATTAGCAAGCAGCAGCTTTTAAATTATTATTTGCGTTTATTTTTTTGCCTTTTTAATGTGACCTGCCCCACAGCGTGCTTAACCGTGCCCTAAATAACCCGTCGAAACCAAATCGTCCCCATAAAAAATAAACATAAAAAGTATATTAAAATAAAATAAAAATGTCAATACAAAATTAAATTTTAAAATAAAACAGTTATAAACAATTAAAAAACTTCAAAAAATCTAAATATTTTTAAATTATTTATTAAAGTTTATAATAAAAATAAAAAAATATGGTTATTAAATTAAATCATATATGTTTTTTTAATTGAAATTAATTATTATAGAAACTTTTACTCCACAAAATCGTTTTTGCACCCGCTTTGCACCCGCACTTTTTGACTCCTAAAGGAGCCCCGCAAAGCCACAGGCTTTGCGGAGTTTTCCTGCTTCGCAAGGAAAACAAAAAAGTGCGGAAACCAATATCTCCACACCTTCTATTTTTATTTTGAAATAACTAATTTCAATAATGTTTAAATTATTAATTTTTACACAACTCTTAAATGATTAAAAGTTTTCACAAACAATTAAACATATTCTGTTTTTATTCTTCTTGATAATTCACGGTTTTTAATAGTTTCTCTTTTGTCATAAAGTTTTTTACCTTTACAAATTCCAATTTCAATTTTTACTAAATTATTTTTTAAATACACTTTTAAAGGAACTATGGTATAGCCTTTAATTTCTGTTTTTTTTCTAATTTTTTCTATTTCGGTTTTATTCAACAATAATTTCCTAATTCGTTTTTCATCTGGGCTTAAACTAGCATTTGTTTTATCATAACTTTTAATATAAGCGTTTTTTAAAAACAATTCATTATTTTTAAGTGTTATATAACTTTCAACAATGCTGATATGTCCACTTTTAACCGACTTCACTTCTGAACCCATCAAGCATATTCCCGCCTCATAAGTATCTTCTACAAAATACTCAAAATAAGCTTTTTTATTAGTCTGAATAGTTTCCATTTTTCCCATTATTTCACCTTCTCACGCGTTTTAGTTTTGTCAGATTTTTTACTATCAGACTTTCCTACATAATTAAAGTTTATTTTTCTGCTTTCAATATCAGCAGAAGCGACTTTAATTCTTACACTATCACCAATCGTAAATTTTGTTGAAGAACCGATTAATGTTAATTTGTTTTCAATGAAGTTATAAACTTTGTCTGGAAGAGTATCAACAAAAACAAAACCCTCACAAGTGTTTTCAAGTTCTACGAAAATACCCCTTTCTGTAACGCCAGAAACCGTGCCATCAAAAATTTCGCCAACATGAGAAGCCATATATCTTGCTTTAAAATATTCGTCAACTTGAATTTCCGCTTTGTCACTAATAGTTTCTCTTTCGCTTGACTGCTGGGCACTTTTTGCCACAAAAGCCTTCAATAATTTAATTTTATCTTGCGACAAATCCTTTCTTAAAAAATCTTTAATAATTCTATGAATTGTCAAATCTGGATATCTCCTAATAGGCGATGTAAAATGACAATAATATTGAGCACCAAGCCCATAATGTCCCATACAAACCGGGCTATATTTTGCTTTTTGCATAGAACGAAGCAAAACTTTGTTTACAGTTAGTCTTTTTTCTTCTGGAACTGATTCTAAAAATTTTTGAATAGTTTTTGGATCTAAATTTTCTAAATCGCCTTTAAACTTAAAGCCTAAACTTTCAACAAATTCTTTAAAGCCTTCAAGTTTTTCTTTATTAGGTTTTTCATGAACACGATATACAAACGGAAGATGCCTGTTTTCAAATTCTTTTGCAACAGTTTCATTTGCCGCAAGCATAAAACTTTCAATAATTCTATCTGCCATAGTTACTGGTCGTTTTTCAAATCTTTCAATTTCCAACTTATCATTTAAAATAATTTTAGGTTCAGGAATTTCAAAATTTAAACAACCCCTATCATTTCTAACTTTTTCAAGTTTTAGCGCAAGCGTTTTCATTTTGTTGATATCTTCAACTAAAAAAGCATATTGTTTAATCAAATCTTCATCGCCGTCTAAAATTTTTTGAACTTTTGTGTAAGTTAATCTTGCTTTACTATTAATTACACTTTCACAAATTTTATGAGAAACAATTTTGCCGTTTTTATCAATTTCCATAAAACAAGTAAGAGTTAGTCTATCCACGCCTTCGTTAAGCGAACAAATTTCGTTTGAAAGTTGTTTAGGAAGCATAGGGAAAACTGCATTAGGAAAATATGTGCTTGTTCCACGTTTAAACGCTTCGGCATCAAGTACACTTCCATAAGGGACATACTCGCCAACATCTGCGATATGAACGCCAAGCAAAACATTTCCATTTTCTAAATTTTCACACGACACTGCATCATCAAAATCTCGTGCATCTTCACCATCTATTGTAAATGTTTTAAGATGTCTTAAATCTGTTCTGTTTTTTATCGTCTTTTCATCAATTGTAGTTTTTACTCTGTCCGCTGCAACCAAAACTTCTTTTGGAAATTCTTCATAAAGTTCAAAATCTCTAACTATTGATAACACATCAACATTTACTGGATTATCAGAAATTAAAACTTCAATAATTTTTCCTTCTGGACGTTTATTATCAAATTTTGTTAATTTAACAACAACCTTATCACCCTTTTTAGCGCCAAAAATATTTGCGTTAGGACTATTCAATTTAATAGTTATATCGTTCGTTCTTTTACTATCAGGCGTAACCATTGCAAAATTTTTTGTTAAACTTACAACTTTTCCAACCACAACATTAAGACCACGATTTAAAATCTTTATAACTTTACCATCAGGCTTATCAGGTGATGATTTAAAATTTTTTTGTACTATTACACGATCATTATGCATAGCGCCGTTTAAATTCACAACTGGAATAAAAACATCGTTTTCAGTAGAATCGTCAGGAATGAAAAAGCCATAACCCGCTTTGGTTATGGTAATTTTTCCTTCTAAAATTCCAACTTTTTTGCTTGTGGCAAGTTTCTTTTTACTTGTGTTTATAAGTTCACCACTTTCAATTAAGTTGTTAATTTCTTTTTTTATCTTAAATTCATTTTCATGATTTATTTCAGCAAGCCTTTTTATTAAGACATTTTGCGACATAAAATTCAAATTGTTTTCGTCAATTTGCTTTAAAATATCCATTATTTTCTCCTAAATTATATAATTGGTGGATAAATCAAAATTGTTACAAAATATAAAATAGCACATACGCCAGTAATAATTGAAGAAATTATTAAAAGTCTTTTTAATCTTCCTTCTCTTGTTGAACTTTTGTTTTGTGAATAGAAACTTTCGTAAGTATTTCCTGTAATAACATTTGAACCACCTTCTGGATTGCTTTCAGTTGCCATGCAAATAATGATAACTGTAACAGCACAAACAAGCATTAAAATTACAAAAATGCTTCTTAAAATTGGCATTGAAGTTGTAATCCATTGTGGATATGTGGTATCTAATAATAATTTAAACATAATTTTCTCCTTAAAATTTCATTTTTAAAATCTATAAAATAATGTATAACACAGACAATATCATAGATATAATCATTAAAATCATCCAGCCTGCTTTTAAGCCAGGTTTATCTTTTGGCTGATTTTTAATTGCAAAGTAAAGTGACAAAATCGCAACGCAAATAAATGCCGCAGAAATTGGTATTCTAACTTTCATATCCAAGTTTCTGATTAATGTGTTGACAATATTATTTATAAATGTGCCAAGTATTAGCATACTTTCTCCCCCGTATAAAATATTTTATCTTAATTTTATCCTTTTGTCAATAATATTTAAAATCTTGAAACAATTATATTTTATATTTTCAAAAAAGTACGCTAAAAATCTTTCTATTTTTCAATCAAACTTTTTTCGGTGAATTCTTTTGGTGGGTCAATTCCGAAAAGATCCAAAATTGTTGGACTAACGCTTGCAAGTTTTCCGCCCCGCATTAATTTTATTTTTCTTTGTCCAACATATATTAACGGAGCATCACTTGTTGTGTGCGTTGTGCAAACTGTGCCGTCAGGATATTTCATAATATCGGCATTTCCATGGTCGGCTGTAATTAAAATTTCATAACCTTTTTTTATTAAATTTCTGGTTAAAACGCTTAAATTTTTATCTAAAAACTCTAAACTTTCAATAGTTTTTTCATAGTTTCCTGTATGCCCTAGCATATCCGCATTTGGAAAATTGACTAAAATAAAATCATAATCATTCTTGTCTGTTTCTTCAATAATTTTGTTTGTTATCTCTTTTGTTTTCATTAAAGGTTTTAATGCAAAATTATGGACTTTATCGCCTTCAATAATTATGCGAGTTTCACCCTTGAAAGGAGTTTCATTAAGCAAATTGAAAAAGTAAGTTACATGAGCATATTTTGTTGTTTCGCTTATACGAAGTTGCGTTTTGTTGTTTTTGCTTAAAACTTCGGACAAACAATTTTTGCTTGATTCTTCGTTAAAAATAACATTAACTTTATCATTAAACTTACTGTCGTAACTTATAAAAGAATATAGATTCTTTATGTTTTTTTCAATTAATTTTTCAAATATTTGTCTTGCCCTGTCACTTCTAAAATTAAAACATAAAACAGCATCTTTATCTTCAATAAAATAATTTCCCGATTTTAAAACCGTTGGCAGAATATATTCGTCAGTGATTGAGTTTTTATAATAATAGTCAAAAGCATCTTTTAAACTATCAAATTTATTTTCAGATTGATATTTTGTTAAAACATTTAAAAACTTTTCTGTTCTGTCATAATTTTTTTCACGATCCATTGCATAGAATCTTCCAGTTAGCGATACAACTTTTCCGATGCCCAATTTTTTTATAAAGTTTTCAAGTTTAATTAAAAACTTTTTACCGCTGTGAACATCTGTATCTCGCCCATCTGATATAAAATGAATTAATACATTATTAAAATTTTGATTTTTACAAAGTTTTAAAACAGCAAACAAATGTTCAAGTTCGGCATGAACTCCACCATCAGAGCAAAGCCCAAAAACATGAAGAGCCGAATTTGTTCGCTTTAAATTATTTATTAATTTTATTAATTTTTTGTCTTCAAAAAAATCACCCGAGTTAATGCTTTCAAAAATTCGGGTGCTATTTTGTTTTACAATTCTTCCGCTTCCTAAATTTAGATGTCCAACTTCCGAATTCCCAAATTGTCCTTTTTTTAATCCAACAAATTCACCCTTTGTTTTAATTCGAGTGTGAGGATATTTTTTCCAAAGACTGTCGAAATACGGAGTTCTAGCGTTTTTTACGGCATTATAATATGTCGAATTTCTCATTCCAAAGCCATCTAAAATTATTAAACTAACTTTTCTTTCCATTCTACTTTCCCATTTCAATCAAATTATCCGCATCAAGGATTGCTCTTCCTATAAGTAGTCCGTCAATATATTCACTATTTAAAAATTTTTCGTAATTATCTTTGTTTATGCTTCCGCCATAAAGAACTTTTGGCTTAATTTCAGTTTTAGCACTTTTAGAATTTATTATATTTTTAATTAATTCAATATTACTTTCAACATACAATAAATCAGCCGCATTTTCTGCGCCAATAGAATATGTAGGCTCATACGCAATTATAACTTTTTCTAAATCAGAAATTTTAACGCCTTTCAAAGCCAAAGATATTTGACGTTTTAAATGAGCTTTATACAAATTATTTCTTGTTTGACCAAAACTTTCACCAACACATAAAATTGGTGTAACACCTTTTTCTAGTGCGTATAATATTTTTTTGTTAATTGTTGCGTTGCTTTCTTTAAATTGTTTTCTTCTTTCGTTGTGTCCTACTAAAACATATTCAACATTCATTCCGTCAAGCATAGAAAGATTTACTTCGCCAGTATAATTTCCTTCATCTTTGTAAAAAAAGTTTTGCACACCATAACTGATATTTTCGTTTTTATAAAGCGTGCTTAAAAACAAATTTGACAAACTTGGAAGTAGTACAATTTTGTTTGAATAAGTTTCATTTGAAACTTTTTCTAAATACTCACTCATTTCAACAGAGTTTTTGTTCATTTTAAAATTGGCAACAATTAATTTCATAATTTTTCTCCTATTTTTTATAGTATAACAAATTAAATTAAAATTGCATAACAATTTTTAACAATTTAATTTT
>DLSG01000001.1:0-281 GCA_002501285.1 Christensenella sp. UBA7868
ATGTTTCTTTATAAGGCTTACACAGAAGACGGACAAACTTTTAGAGATTCTGAAAATAATAAAAGTTATTTAATTTTGTCTGAAAACTTATGTGTAGATAATATTACATCATTGAAGATTTATAAATAGTACATAACTATTTATTTGTTCTTTTTTGTGGCATAATGGCGGAATTTTTGCTCTTTTAGTTAAATGATTTAAAAAACTTTTAAATCATAACGCAAAACTGTCAAAAATTCCGCCTATGCTATCAAAAAAACAAAACAAAAAAGAAAACTCCG
>DLSG01000001.1:293-4077 GCA_002501285.1 Christensenella sp. UBA7868
GACCGCTTTAAAAAAAGAAAAAATACTAATACCAAATTGTATAGAAACGGAAAAACATTTTTTGACATTGTCAAAAAATAGAGCAAATTTTGGTAACAAAATTTGCGAATTTTGTTGGGAGTTGGCAACATATATTTTTTTCAAAAAAACCAACTTTTTACAAATTTATTCCCCTGTTTATCAATATATATAAAATTTATTCCCATAGAAATTAAAAGGACTTAATCTAACATGAAAAAAATAAGTATAAATACAAATCATTTTCTAACTTTTTCACAACTTCCAGCGGAAAAAGTTAAGAGTATTGTCGTTGGTTTACTTTCTGGAGATATTGCAAACATCCAAGATGCGGAATCAAGAGGTATTGCTTTAATAATATCCAATGAAAGTTTAACTTTGAGTGCAATAAGAAAAAAGGCAGGCAGTACAAAATCAGTTTGTGAAAAATTATCCACACAAAAAAGTTTAAGTTATCCACATAAAATAGGTGAAAAACCCGAGCAAAGTGAGCAAAGTGAGCAAAATGAACAATCTCTCCCCCTTGCATCCCCCTCTAATAGAATGACTAAAAATATAAATATAAAATTAAATCAATCAGGCGCGCACGATGTTCAAAAATCCAATTGCTTCAACCAACATTTAGAAAAATGTGAAAGAGTTCCAGTTCGGACAGAAGAAGAACGAGAGCCTTTTGTTAAAGCGTTTAATGATATTTTTGCTGAAATAGATAAAATGGGCTACGAAAAAAGCGAAGACGACCCAAATTTTGATAGTATCGAAAAAATAGCAAAAGAATCCCAAAAACAGCTTTATCTAAACGCTCTGTACGAGATAATCGACACTTTTATTGAAATGTTGGATAAGTTTAAAACCACAAAATACCTTCACTGTGGAAAAGAAAAACTATTCAAGGAAGATATTGCACAAATGATTTTAAGGTGTGATTATAGCGTTTTGTATAAAATCTTATACCAATTAGCAATTAGGCCGACAACAATCGAAAATCACCCCTATTACATCTTGCGTTCGATTTACAAAAATCTAAAAGAAAAGGAGAAAATGTCATGACAAATAAGAAATTTGATGGCGATAAATTAAAAAAATTGCGATTAGATTCCAATTTAACTCAAGCCGAACTTGGTGAAATGATTGGAATCGGTAAAGATAGAATTTGCAGATATGAAAAAGGCGAAGAACCCAAATATTCTACCCTAGTTGATTTAGCCAACGCCCTAGAAATTTCGGCAAGCGACCTTTTCTATTTTAAAGCATAAAGGAGCAATTATGAATCTAAAAAAAATAGTTAATGAAAGAAACCGTTTAATCTTTTTGCTATTGTTTTACAAAACCGATAGCCTTGACAAACAGTTCTTTATAAAAGAAATAAAAAAATATAATGAAATTATCGGTCAAGAGAAAAAAATTCGAAATGAATATGCCATAAGCAGTAAAAGTTTAAATGTTCAATTTGAATTTTTTCTAAAAAAATTTTTGGAAAATAACACCCAAGACAACCTTGAAAAATTAAAAACTAAATATTTAGAAATGGTAAAGCAACATCACTAGGAGGAAAAAATATGAAAAACAAATTTTTTAAAATTTTGCTTTTACTTATTTTAATTATTACTCCCCTATATTTTCTGTCGGGTTGTAGTGATAAAGCAAACACAGTTAAAGGCAACATTCAAAAAGAAGCTAATAACTTTTCAGTTTATAGAAAAATGACTTTTATAAATTTATATTCAAATCAAATTTTGTACACAGCAGAAGGCTATTTTTCGGTTCAAACAACTTATAACAATGAATATCAGGGACAACAAGAAATAGGTTTAGTATTTAAAGTTGGAGAAAACCAGTTTAAAATGGATTATTTTAGCATTGCAAATAATGTTACTTATGTTATTGAACAAACAGAAAACACAACAACAAATCCATATTATTGGAACATTAAAATTTATGTACCACTGCCAAACATTGAACGTGCATAATAAAAAAATTTAAAAGGAGCAAATTATGGAAGAATTAATAAAAAAAGTATTTGAAGAAAAAATGACCAATGGAACATTTGAAAGAATCGTTGGCGAAAAATTTGAAGGTATGATTACTTCGANNAGCAGCCCAATAAAAAAACAAATGGAAGAAAAAATCAAGCCGTTAATGTCAGAAGCAATAGAAAACTCTGATTTTAACGAATACACTATTAAACTTGTTGACATAATCAATCAAAGTTTAAATCAATCAAGTTTAAATCAATATCGAATTGTTGCAGAAAATTTAAAGAAAATACTTGGATATAATACAATTGATTACAAATTTGGAGAAACAGTAAAAATTTCTACTTTATTTGAAAAATATGTGGACTTCGTTGAAGAAACCCTTGAAGAATCAGATTTTGATAGTGATGAAATAAATACTGATGAAGGAACAAAAAGGGCTTATGTTGAATGTTCTTATTATATAGATAACGATAATTACGATGAAAAGCCAAGTTATTTCAACAACAAAAGAGATAATCTACACATCATATTTACAAATGATAAGGCTGAATCTGATGAAGATATTGCTACTAAAACTAGAATTGAATTTGATATTTATGAAGATTATGAAGGCTCAAAGTATATTAATTTCAATTCGGATTTTAAAATAAGTGATTTGAGAATTATCCCAGGTTTCATACTCGATTTAATGGATATTAGAAACAAATTTTGTAATATCTCTATTGATAGCGAAAAAGAAGATATTGACGCAGAATTTGAATTTGAATGGAATTATAGTTAAAAGGAGCAAATTATGGAAGAANNGAAAAAGAAAAGAAAGAAATTGCCCAAAAATTATGGGATACCCCTTTTGCATCTTGCAATTTACATGTATTAAAAAAATCTCAATTGTTAATTTTAGTCAGAGAAATTTTAAATCGTATAGGATGGGAATATGAGCCTCGATGGAATAAAATAGATTTAAAGGCTTCAGTATTTGAAGAAAAATGTTGGTTAATTGAAACGCTTGACCCTGATTTTTTTAAAGACGAGGAGTAATTATGGAAGAAAAAGAAAGATATTTATTAGAAAAATTTGAGATTGTAGATTGGGTACCTGTTATTGTAGATAAGGAGTTGGGCAAATCATTAACATTTGAAGAAATCAAAAATTTACTCAATCAGCAAGACGAAGAAATTAAAGAATTAAAACAACATTCATTAAATGATAAAGAATGGCAAGATTATTGTGCATATAAGAGAATAGAGCCACAAATTAAAGGTTGTTTAGACAGAGAAAATAAACTAATAGAAGAAAACAAACAACTTAAACAAGAATTGGCCCGATATGTTGAATTGTTTAATATGGAGAAAATAGAGTTTTATGTAATAGAAAAATCTGAATATGAAAAGATGAAACAAGGAGCAAAAGATATTTGTAAACAATCACAAAAACAACAAGCAATAAATGAATTAAATGATGTTTTAAAATTTATGGTTAAAGATTGTTCAAATTATTATAAACCGCCATTTGAAATAAAAAAGTATATTGAAGATAGAATTAAAATTTTGGAGAATCAGCTATGACTTTTGGATATGCACGAGTTTCAACAACCGACCAAAATTTAGATAGACAAATCGAAGCTTGATGTCATTTTCACGGAAGAATAACTAATTTATAATTAATAAAAACCTACAGACAATTAAAAAACCACCAGCGATTTTACTGGTGGTTTTTTTAATAATTTAAGTTATTCTAATTAAATTTTAAATTTCAATTTCGATTTCAAAAATTGTGTAAAAATTGTG
>DLSG01000079.1 GCA_002501285.1 Christensenella sp. UBA7868
TAGGGCTTGGGGATTTGGAAATATAAACAGAAAAGATAATTTTGTTAAATATACGACACAAGATAGTGAGTACGATAGTACGAACTTATTAAATTTTAGGGGATGGAAAAATGGGAAAAAGAAGAAGTGAAGAAGTTTATAATATTTATTTTGTAAAAAGAAGGATTACTTTATTCCAGACATCAATTTTTGCAATTTCATATTCAATAGATTTGTTGTAAAGTGTGATGTTTGTATGATATTCTGAATATGGAAGTTTTTCTGAAAATGGTGTATAAAAAGAATATGCTACAGACAATGTTTCGCAATCAATAGATTCTACAAAATCATTATAGTTATCGTATTGCCAGTCATCAAGTTGTGCAAACAATGATTCTTTTGTAATGTTTGGTTTAAAGATTACGATATGAATATTATTTTCAATAAAAGGCAAAAATTCTTTTACCGTCATAATACTCCTTACGGTAGTTCTACTATAATATACTGTAATCCATCATCAATATAATTCTTTTCGTACCAATTATCAAAGTTTTCTGCATCTTCAATAGTTTTGATGCTTCTTACTTTTTCTCTTGTGACATTAATTCTTTCTTGCAAAACAGAAAGTTCGTCTTCGAGCTGTCGCAATTCATTGTCAAATTTGTTGCGTCTTACAAGAATTTTTTGTAGCCTCATATCCATTATTTAAAAACTACCTTCATTATAGTTATTAGAACAAGCTGAACAACCGGCGGCATAACCCTTGCTAAGACCATGTTCAATACCAGCTTCAAAACCATGATTGTACCCACTTGTAAAACTGTTCTTGCATTCTTGTTCCAAATCGTTGACAGTTCTTTTTAGATTCTCGTTTTCTTCTTTGAGTTTATCAATTTCAGACAATGCTTTGACTGCAAGCTGATTTGCTTTTGCCATATGAGGACGAGGACTGAAGTCATAATCCCTACCAGAGCTACAGAACTTAGAAATAATTTCTACGGCTTGTTCATTTGTCATTGCATCAATTTCTTCCTTAGAAGAATACATATTAATTTGTGTCAAAATTATCACCAGCTTTGTATTTTACTATATTTATTATATATTATTTGTATGGATTTGTCAAGTATCTTTTATAAATTTTAGGTCAGAAATTTTACAGCCACAATAAGGGCATTGTTTTTGTAAAACACATTTTGCAGCTAATCTAAGAAGAATTTTTGAACCGTTACACTTTGAACAAGAACATTCATAGACTGCACCATCAATTTGCTTTATTAGCCAATAATTTTTAGGTGTTGGCATTTAGTCATCATCCTCGTCTGTGTTAAAAGATTTAAAAATAAATTGTGCGGTTATAAATCCAAAAATGTAATTACTATTGTTGTTAATTAGCGCATAAACCAAAATTCCAACACCAATAATGCCTAATACGACACGAATAGCGTCTTTTAGCTGAATTTTAGCCTTCGTGTGCCTAATTAGGCAGTAACAGAAAAAAGTGACCACCGCCAAGACCATATAAATAAAGGGTTTTGTTTTACTCATTTTTGTAATAAAATCATCATTTTATTACACCCTATGAAGAGGTGTAGATATTGAATTCTTGATTTTGAAAACGGGACGAACTCCATAAGAGTCAGAAGCATCGATGACGTTCGCATCGCCGTAGTAGTCGACACTGACAAAATCAGTGGAAGGTTCTCTTGTTTTGTTCATCAGCCAGTACCACCGAAAATCCTCTTCCTTAGTGCCATCGAATGCCATACGATTTCTGCGCTTCTTCATCGGCTTCCACTGCTTCACATACGGATTTTCGTACTCACCGTAGTAGTTCTCACCAAAAATCTCTTTCTCGGTCGGCAGACGAAGTAGGTCGCCGTTGCCAAACGGAATCATCATGACTTTGAGTTTTGCCGGGAAGAGATTCAGAATCTCACCATTCAGCTTCTTACGCAGGTCACTCTCTTCGTAACCTCCTTCATTAGTACAAGTGTCATTCATCGGGTACTCACTAGGCAGACAGTCAACCAGACAGAAAATCATGCCGTTGTTGTCCTGCTGCATAGCCATAGCTTGTACCTTTGTACCATCTACAAGTTTGACCTTGATAATATCTCCGATTTTAAAAGTGTCGACATCGAGTTCTGCCATTCTCTTTACTTTCATTCTAGATTACCTCCGTTTTACTTAATAAGGAAAATTTGTGTATCTTCTTTAGTAACAGTTTTACCATTAATAGTAATTTCGTTATCGTCACTATCTGTATACGGAATGTCCAATTCGTCGCAAAACCCTCTTGCAATGCCTGTTGCGGTTTTTGCTTCTGGAATATTTTCGATTAGACCATATTCTTTAGCAAACAACCATTTATACAGAAGAATTTTAATCCGAATATCGTCTTTTTCATTAATTAGTTTGTTAAATTCTTCTTCGACCTCATCATTAAGAAAAACAATATTTGACATTTCTTCGTTGTTAAGTGTCTTATGCTTAATAATATGCAGTTCTTTTGGCTTATTATAACCTACTGGTGTAAACCAAAATTCATAAGAATCTACGGTCATGATAAATACCTCCAACGTTTTTTTGTTTCTGATATAATTATAACACATTCACCAAGCTGTGTCAATAGGTTTTTGAAATATTTTAGAAAGTAATTACTTCGATGGTTTCTGCCTGTTTCATAAACGCTTTAACACGTTTCAAAGAGTAGTTTGTTGGTTTGGCAGACATAATACGAGAATCAGAATTAGAAACATATGCCTGTGTATGACCACCTTCAAGACGAATAAAACAGATTGTACAATCTAAAAAATTATTTCCTACTGCTATATTGTGAAACTTGAAAACAATACTTTTAAGCATATAATTTAGCTTAATGGGCTCAATTAACGAATTGATTATTTTAAAGTCGTTTTCGTTCGGATTCTTTTTGTCGTAAATCATAATAAAAAATCTCCTTTAGATTGCTATGTGTCTTGTTTCTGATACTATTATAACAAATCTAAAAGGAGATGTCAATATGTTTTATTAAATTTTAAATTATTTTTTGCTTACCACCACATGCAAGGTAGAATTTTACCAAATAATGCGATGGCGTCTGCTACTTTATCATAGTCAATTTCTGGTGATTTAGGCCATGTTGAAACAGGTGTACCAAGGTTAATTTCTTCTGAAATATTTTCGTCTCTTGTGCGAACCGTAAGCGCGTTTTCTAATGCGTCACAAATATAATTGATTGCTTCAAGTTGTGTGTATTTTTTATTTTTGTATTCAAAAGTATGATAGTTTAAATCAATATCTTTGCCGGCATATTCGACATACATTTTTAGCATTGTATACAAGTATTCAATAAAGGTAATATCAAAATTGAACAACTCACGCTCATCATGGCCGCCACAGTTTTCTTGCTGTTCTTGCCATCTAAAACCATCTTCAACCATCTCTGGGCTATCCACCAAATCCCAATTTGCACCATATTCTTCTGGCTCTAAATAAAGATTGTCGAGATACTTGTTTTTAGATATACCATAAATATTATCAATAGCCATAAGTATCACCCATTTATATAAATAAAAATTTAATTTTATAAGAACCCCCTGCTAGTTGCCGCTAGCAGGGGGTTTGAGAAAGGAAAACATGAGCGAGTTCAATCGCAAGGAGAATGTCAAAAATAATTTGAACAGCATGAACCAACACGGGCTGTTCGCTGATTCGTCCTCTAACAAAGAATCCTTCCATTGTCACCTAAATGACTAAGAAAACTAATTGCCCAATTAAGGGCTGTCGCCAAAGCGACCAAATCTCAGCTTTTTGGTAGGCTTGCTGTAAACCTCTAAATAAAACCGCTTTCGCGGTAAGCCGATGAGGATGGTCGAAATCCTGTTTCAAGTTTGGAAAACTTGTGTACTAGCCGTTGTACGACATCGGCATATAAATTAGACCCAATTAACAGACGCTTGCTGGGCGTGAAAAGAATTTCAAGTTCTTGTAATTTGTTATTTTTGGTTTGCTGTTTGGGTCTAAAAATAATAGACACTTTTATATTGGAACCAGATTTGAAGTCAGGTAAATTATTGTTGATTTGCCGTAAGTGCCTATATACTAATTAAATATTTTCCCATTCTTCATCTGTATATTTTTTAATTTCAGATACTCTATAAGGAAGACCGTATAATTTACACCATTTACGAACCATGTTGTCACTAGTACCAAATTGTTTACCAATTTGTAGAAATGGTGTTGCCCTAATAAGAGCTTTTAATTCATCTCTTGTCGCGGCCTTTTTACATCTCTTCACCGCGTTATTATGCCTTTGTTTATTAAAACAATCTTGACACAAATTGCCTTTCGTATAACTACTAAGCTGTTTGCCGCAACATTCGCAATGTCTAATGATTAGTGGTTTATGTCTATCCGCATAATATTTTTGGTTATATGACTTTGTACACCATTCGAGATTGTCATAGCGATTGTTCAATTTGTTTTCATCGATATGGTTTACTTCTGTCTTATTTTGTGGGTCATCATTCGGTATAAACGCAAGAGCTACAGCTCGATGTACAAGGACATGACATCTTTTACCGCCAGAATCTGGGATTTGTAAATCAGCAATTTCATACTTGCAAGCTATATATGTCTTTTTTATTGCTCCATACATAAATTTTTTTCGTCCATCTAAGTATGTTATATACCTATCGGTTGAACGAATTTTACCAAAATTGGATATTTCATAGAATCCTTTAAAATCCACGCCGTTATATATTGGCATAGGTAGCCAAGTTTCGCACATATATTAAACCTTCTTAGTTTTTAAATGGTGGGCCGTGTCTGGTTCGAACAGACGTAAATCTTTCGATTTTTAACTCACTTATGAGGTGAGGGCATTAACCACTATGCTAACGGCCCATAATTAAAGACGCCTTTTATTTAACGTCTTTAATATAAAAGGGAACTACTCCAATATTAGAAGATTTGGCACACTTCGTAAAGTTTAAACTGCTTAAATCGTTCGTTCCCTTTGATTATATTATATCAAACAAGAATGCTTTTGTCAAGTGTTTTTAGAAATATTTTTAGTCATTTTTATGCGCTTTCAATTTAATTTCAAGATTTATTGGTTTAACAACCATGTCCTCGGAATAAAAATCTTTAATAAGAACGCAGTCTCCGTCTTTTTCATAATAGCAAAAGTGTGCATCTGGATATTCTGTTTTTATAAATTCTATCATTAAATTTGCTCCTTTTTTTGTCCGATACCAGCGCTTGTTCTCTTGGTCGGCCAAAAACGGAGGGGTGTCTTTTAAAACAATTCTAAAATCTGGTGTAATATTAACTATATAATCTTGAATAAAAATTCCAAAAAGCTGTTCCGTCATAAGTATCTTACTCCACATTTATTATATCAAACAAGAATGCTTTTGTCAAGTGTTTTTAGAAAATTTTTTAGATACAGCCACCACAACAACCATGAGGCACGTTGTCATTGAATACTCTGTTAATTTCGTCTGTATACTTACGGAACTGTTCAGGCAAATCTAAAGAATCAATCCGCCAACAACCAGGTGTTACATTTCCATTCCAATCTTCATCAAACGTAACACTTCCACCAGAATGCCAAAACATCGGAAAATCACATTTTGTCTTGGTAAAAAGACCAGTATAACCAAAGCTATAATCTGTTCCATCAATATTTAGTACAAGCGTACCAGAACAGAGATTAGGCCATTTACCATCGTATGAAACAAATTTTACATGATTCACAATTATACCTCTTCAAGACTAACATCTAAAACAAGTTTTTTAACTTCTGCGTAATTTAAAATAGTCTTCTCGTCAGAACAGTTGTCTTTGTAATATCGAAGAATATGTTCTGCACCTTTTTACCACGAAAGACGACAAGGTCGCCTAAATTCATTATAGAGGGCTCCTCAAAGAAAAGCTCAAAATTATTCCCAGTATCAATACCCATAATTCGATTTTTTACGGCAACGCAATAAAATTCCTGCTTCATATAATTTAAATCCTTTTAATCAGAAATATTTTTTAAAGTCCAGTCTGAACGCTTTTGAAATTGATATTGCCAACACCTTCTACATAGGTGTAACGGTCATTATCGGTTACAACGGTGGGCATTTTTACAATACCATCAAAATTTCTAATAATGGTTCGCGTCCAATTGCCCTTTTTTGCAAAATCAGGACAAGCCTTTAGTACTTCATCTAGATAATAGCAACCCACATAACCAGCATCGGCACAGAATTTGCCTAACACTTCGTCGGTATCAGTATTATAGACAGTACAAGACCAGTCGCCATAAATTGTGTTGCGTCCAAGATTGTCTGTAAACATATCTTTGTGTTCCCAATATTCAAAATAACAGGGGTCAGTAATTACAATATCGCCCTTAAAATGAACGCCATGAGACATTTTTTCTTCAAATTCCTTCTCCTCGCGTTCATCTCTGTCTTTTACATACTTCTTTGCATAATCCAGAATGTCGTCTTTGGGTTCAAAAACAAACTTTAACTTCTCGGAATATCTAGAATCAAATCCAGAATCAAATTTAGACAACACAGCTTCAAAATCGTGTTTATTTTCTACGATGTCCCAATTTTCAATCCACATTCCTTCTTCTTCCTCCAACTCTGCAATTTTCGGAGGAAATTTAGAAAAGTATTCCCAACCAATAACAACAGGGAAAGAAATGGAATCTCTGCCAATTTTGTTGTCTTTAGAATCAAACAAATAACAGTCGTTATAGTTTTCACCGAATCTATTAAAAGTGTATCTGGTGCATTTTTCTACTGATTCTGCCGCATCTGTATACAGACGATTCGGTTTATCTCTGTAAAACGGCGAATATTCGTAGAATAAAAACAACATTTTATTCACCTTCTTTCACAGTAGGAAGTGGCAGTAATTGTTACATTTATAAGAGTAACACAAATGTCATCAAAGAAGTTTTTCGTAGGGCCACCATCAACGCGCATACAATGCCAATAGGTTTCATTCTTTGTGTCTTTGTCCCAATACAAAAGTTGGTAAAAGTGCTCTTCGTATTTGAAAAATGAACCTTCGTCAAGGCTGCTAATAGTTATACCAGGGTTATATTTAGGAAGTTTGTCTTCAAAACTAATCATGTCTTTAACCTCTATATAGATTATACCAAATTTCGTTTAGATTGTCAAGTGGTTTTTTAGAAATTTTTTATTATCTTTCTAACATATAATCAGGATTCCAATTATTAACAACAGGAATTAAAGATGAATCATTACTCATAAATCTAAAATAAAATTCTGTAGTAAGTGTTGTGTCGAATTTGGTATCAGACACAACACTATCATAACCCTTAATGTAATAACGCGGAATATCAAGTATAGCATTTGGATTGTTTTTTATACATTCTTTTTGATGCTCCGTCATTTCATACGGAATTAGCTTTCTTTTGCCATATTTCTTTAAAAGATTGTCAAGTGCGTAAGAATAATTAAAAAATACGTTGCTATCATAAATATAATGAAGTACAGCCCTTTTATGTCGCAACTGCGCGTCCTTAACACTCATACCAGAAGCGACCATTTCAGAAACTTTTGGAATCTTTACTTCTTCGCCTGTTTCTCTGTTGATGATTTTCATAAATCAATCCCCTTTAGATTTATAAATTTTAACTTTATATCCCTTATTACGCATAATATCTGCAAAACGAATTGCCAAATCTCTATGCGTAAAACTTCTAATATATGTTTTTTGAAGTGAATTAGTATAATATACAATATACATAAAAACTACTCCTTAAACTTATATTCTTTTCCTTTAGAATAGTTTTTATATCTATTAAGCGTTTCAGAGGCAATATCTGTCTTAAAACAATATGTGTTTGCCTTATTAGATTTAGACGGAATATCAATAAAACTATTGATTCTATCTACAATTCTATCAATTTCTGCAATTTGCAACTTAGCTTTGCGTCTCTGTCTGCGGACGGAAGTCAACTTTTGGGTAACTTTGGTAATTTCAACAGCATTAATACCGCCGTTTTCAAGGATATGAAGCAAATCCTGCGTCTCTTCATCACAAAGAGAAATTGTCTCCCAAAGGTCTTTGCGTAATTTAATAAGTGCGTTAAGCTCTTTTTTGATATTATTTTTCGCCTGTTTAACAGTCACAACGTAGCCCCCTTATCTAAAAATTGTCTGTTTGTGTTTGTCTGGACATTCGCACGGTGTATAACCACCGAGTTTACATTCCCTTAGATGCTGTTTCATGGCGTGTTCAAGGTCAATGGCTCGATACACAAAATATTTTATTTCGCCATTCTTATCTTTAAAATAAAGATGGTAGGCGCTAAAATGATTTCCACGAACACCCGATTTTTTCATGCGCCCTTCGGGAATAACCACCTTAATAGTCTTTGTGTGTTCATCGTAACTACCTTTAATAGTGGTGCAATCAGAATAGTGCTTTTTGTACTGGCTGTATGCCATAGTTAAAATAGAATCCATTGTTTAAGCCTCCGTGTTTATTTGTTGATTAAAGTATAGCAAATCTAAAACAAAATGTCAATACCCAAAATAGAAAAAATTTTAAAAATGGGGCTTGACAACAGCAACATTATAATATATAATGATACCAGAACGAAATTCAAACGGAGGTAATCTAGAATGAAAATTCAAGTAATGACAATTTACGACATTGGCTGGCACACTATCGGACAAGCAGACACTTTTGAAGAGGCGATTAAAATCAAAGAAAATTACGCGGCGCGTCTTAAAATGTTTGGTGACGGCCAGGCTATCTATCAGTATGTGGAGGATTAAAATTATGGAAAAGAAATATATTGTTTCTAAGGATAAGAAAACTGGGCTGTACTATGCACACCACAAAAATTTCCCGAATATGCCCGTCTGTGGCTCTATCAGCGAAAAGCGTTCTGACGCAAACGAATATGCTAAAATGTATAATTGGCTACCGAATAAGGTTGAGCAGATTGAAGAAGCCCGTAAAATAGCTTGGAAAAAAGAAATGGGCTTACTATGAATTTAGAAAACAATAGAAATTTTTTCGATATTCAAATTTATCCCATCATTTCTTTAGATGAAATCTTGCGTTCTGCTAAGACATGGCATTTAACAGAAGAACGCCAAGAAAGATTAGATTTTGCAATTTCTCTTTTAGATTCAAACGATTATGTAGAGCACACTTTTTTAATAGACAAAAATCACAAAAATGGGTGTGAACTACACAACGTAACACATTCTGGTATTATTTTTATTTTGAACCAGTGGAAATACGAAAATAATCGTCCCTGCTTTATTACCGTGTTCATAGCAAGACCGAACCAAATTGCTAGATTATATTGGCATTTTGGTTTTGCTATAGACGATTATACACTACAAAAATGTCTAATGTATGAAAAATTGGGATATAATCATAAATAATAGTTGACAAAACTATCTAATTGTGTTATAATCTAAACAAAGAAAGGGGAATATGTATGACAAATAGAGCAAAAAAGAATCTTATGTCTTTATCCAAAGAACAGCTTATCCAAATTATTTCAGACCTTTATCACACAAATAATCTTATTTCAGAAGTTTGTGTTTGTGCAAGTAAGAGCGAAATTAGTACGGAATGTGCCGTAGAAAGAATTCGTGATTATCTTTGGGAAACCACTATTTATGATTTTAACAGTGTAAATCTGTTCCTGCAAGCAAACTTGCAGATGGGCAAAATCACACCCGAACAATACCGCATGAAAGTTTTAACTGATTTCACAAAATAAAGGATGGTATAATATGTTAGAAACACTTGGCATGTTTTTCGATGTTGTTTTTCTTACTATGGTATTTGTAGCAATCATGTGTGGGATTATGTATATAATCGATACCAAAATCAAGAATGATATTTGCAAAAATATTGTGTTAGGACTTTTTATTTTCTTTGTTTGTTGGACTTTTGTATTTATTGCGTTTATGTCAAAGGGAGTCTAATAATGTTTACTAAGATTCTAAAAGTTATTTCTATCGCATTGCTTGTTGTTATTTTATGTTTCTTTTTAGTTGCATACACTTTGTTTGCTATTGGTAATATTACTGGTTTTATTGGTGCTTTGACCGCTATTGTGCCAGAAATTATTATTGCCGCACTTGCTATCTATTTTTTGAAAAAATAAAACAAAGGAATGGTATAACTAAATGATAGATAATTATAGCAGATGGACGACAGAAGGATTAATTGTCGGAGCTATTATTCTTGTTATATGTTTTATAATTTATTGTATTGTTCGTAATATTGATAAAAAGTATTTTTTACCATATCAGCAAAGTCTAAGAAAATATGAAAAGATTTTTTCGCCTTTCGCAAAAAATCCTACAATTATAAAATGTAAACAAATCCATTTTCCTAAGACTACTTTGTACGAAATATACAAAAACCACCCAGAAAAACTTTCGGTTGAAAATGATAGAATTATTTATACATTGATTGAAGAAAAAGATTATTATACAATTCTTTTGCCTTCAAGAAAAGATTATAATAGTTTTGTTAAATATTTTAATGAATATACAAGTGCAATAAAGGCAAAAGAAAAAGAAATCATTGAAAAAGAAAATATTAATAAAGTATTGGACGACGCTTATGATGTAGCGAGGTGATTAAATTGAACAACAACGACGAGCTAACAAAAACCGAAAAACTTATTATTTCTTTGCTTACAATTCTTGGACTTTCTGCGCTTTATGCAGTTTTTGCCTATGTTATTATCTTTGTTTTTGGTGCATTGTTTGGTACACCTAATATGATGATTGCACAGTTTATGCCTATGTTTATTCTAGGTCTACTATCTATGAATGATATTGTAGATTTTAAAGACGATAATAAGGAGAACTAACTAATGACAGTAAAACAGCTTAAAGAAGCATTGTCTAACCTAAATGATAATGCAATCGTTACTATTTCACAAAAAAATAACGGCATTGCACAGACTACTGGTTATTCTGTTGGTTTTAATGCAGAAACAAATGAAGTTGAAATTGATAAAACTTTTGTAGTTATCCGTGATTTCAAAATTATTCGCTAACCTCTTTTTTCCAAATCCCCAAGCCCTA
>DLSG01000078.1:0-2869 GCA_002501285.1 Christensenella sp. UBA7868
AATCTAGTTTAGTTTAGTTTAGTTTAGTTTAGTTTAGTTTAGTTTAGTTTAGTTTAGTTTAGTTTAGTTTAATTTATAAAAAAATAACCTATTATTGAAAATACTCAATAACAAGGCTATCAAAATTAATAGAATCTATAAAGTCAGATTTCGAAAATTTAGTTGTTCCATATTCTTCCATTTGATGAATATGTTTGTTTAGAATTACAGGGGTTTCAATTTTTAAATTATAACAAATTTCGGAAAGTGGCGTGAAAAATTTGTTAGCATCAAAATCATCATTCAATGTTAAGGTGTAGGAAGATATAATTTTATGATTTTTCATAATTTTTGCCCAAAGTTTATCCATAGAAAAAATTATATAATTTTATAAAATTTTTTGCAACTTTTTTTAAAACTTTCCGTCTTAATTTTTATTTATTTGGTTGACAAATTTTTAAATTAGTACTATAATATGCAAATTATTGGAGGCAAATATGGACGAACAAGTTACACATATAACAAAAGAAGGCTTGAAAAAACTTCAAGACGAATTAGATTATTTAAAAACAACTGAAAGATTAAATGTTACTAAAATGATTGGTGAAGCAAAAAGTTTTGGTGATTTGAGTGAAAATTCAGAATATGATGCTGCAAAAACAAGAGAAGCCGAAGTTGAAACAAGAATTTATGAACTAGAAAACCTTATTAAAAATGCAGTTATTATAAACGCAAAATCTTTGGATACAAGCAAAGTTTCAATTGGTTGTAGTGTTTTAGTGCATGATGAAATGTTTGACGAAGATGTTACTTATAAAATTGTTGGCGCAACCGAAAGCGACCCTTATCAAGGTTTGATTAGTAATGAAAGCCCAGTAGGAAAAGCACTTTTATCTAGGGCTGTTGGCGACAAATGTGAAGTTATTATGCCAAACGGAAATAAAAACTTTTTAACAATTAAAAAAATAAGCGTATAAAAATAAAACAAATAGTTAAAGTAAACTAGGAAATCTAGTTTACTTTTTTGTTTGACAAAATTTAAAATTTGTGATGTAAAATTTAATCAGTTAAAATTTTAGTTTGTTAATTTTAATCATCACAATAAATTAAATATCACAGTTTAAATTGTCATAAGTTTGCTTGAAAATGCACTCACTTNNAGTTTTGCTTGAAAATACACTTACTTCGTTCGTGTGCTTTCAGACAAAACTTCCGATAATATAAACAAATTTTTTTTGATTTTTAATAAAAACTATGATATAATTTTATTGTGGAAAATAATATCAATATTTTTTTTAAAAGTAAAACTCTGTTAGAGTTTGCAAATAATTTGAAAAAATCGGGTTTAAAGCAAGCATATCTTTTTTATTCTAACGACCAAACAAAGAATTTTGCATTTTGCAAAATGTTGAGTATGTTTGAGTTTTGCAAAACTCATGATTGTTGTTTTAATTGTGAGAAATGTAAAAAAGTTATGGACGATAACTGTGTTGACTTTTTGGTGTATCCAAAAAATCAAACGTTAATGGTTGATGACATTAATGAAATAATTAATTCATGTTATGTTTTGCCACTTGAAAACGAATGTAAAATATATGTTTTAAATAATTTTGACCAGTCAAGTGTTGCGGTTCAAAACAAGTTTTTAAAAACTTTGGAAGAGCCACCTAAAAATGTAATTTTTATGTTAAACGCAACGAAACCAGAAATGGTTTTGGAAACTATAAAATCTAGGTGCGAAAAAATAGCTCTTCCTAATTTTGAAAAAGAAGAATTATCCGTGTTGCTTGAAAACAGACAAATTATTCCTTCAATTTTAGAAAATTGTGGAGGAGATGTTGGAAATTATTTAAAAATGGAAGAAAGTGGATTTGACGAAGATTTTAAGTTTTGCTTAAATATGTTAAAAAACATGAAAGCGTCATCTCAAATTTTATATTATTCTTCACAAATTTTAAAAACTAATCATATTGAAAATTTCTTTTTATCAATGATGTCAATTTTTAAAGATATGTTGATTTATAAAACGTGTAAGTCGAAAATAGTAAATGTTTCTTTCAGGCAAGAGATAACTGATCTTTCGGAAGATTTTTCTAAAAAGGCAATAGAAGAAATTTTAAATAATATGATTAAATCAAACAAAGAACTTAATTTTAATACGCAAACAAATTTAGTTATTGATTGTGTGTTAATAGATATTTTAGAGGAGAAACATAAATGGAATTAGAAGTTATTTCAGCAAAGTTTGATCCAAGTGGAAAAGATTATTATTTCGACCCAAAAGGTGAAAAATATAATGTTGGAGAGAAACTTGTTGTATCTACAAAAAATGGAAATGATGTTGCGGAAGTTGTAAAAAGCAATTTTAAAATAGATGACACAACTTTCACTGAAAAGTTAGAGCCGGTTTTAAGACGACTTAATAAAAAAGACCAAGAAATTTTAAATCTTCATGAAAAAAAAGCAAAAGAAGTTTTTTCAGAAGCTGTTAAAATTATTAAAAACATGAATCTTGATATGAAACTTTTAAAAGTAAAATATGCTTTTGAGGGGAATAAAATTATTTTTATTTATTCAAGCGAAACTAGGGTTGATTTTAGGGAACTTTTAAAAGAATTTGCAAGTAAATTTAAAGCACGAATTGAACTTAAACAAATTGGTATTCGAGATGAGGCAAAAATGCTTGGCGGGTTAGGGCCATGTGGCAGAGAAATTTGTTGCGGAAGATGTTTGAAAGATTTTGAAAAAGTTTCACTTAAATTTGCAAAAAATCAAGGGTTAGCGCTTAACACTTCAAAATTGAGTGGAATGTGTGGCAGACTTATGTGTTGTTTAGCATACGAAAACGATATGTATGTTAAAACGCTTGAAAAAATGCCAAAAATAAATA
>DLSG01000078.1:2895-5035 GCA_002501285.1 Christensenella sp. UBA7868
GGAATAGGTGTTGTTGTTTACAATAATATTTTAAAGGAAACTGTAACCGTTAAAATAAATTCTGACGAAGACACAACTACTCTTGTTGAATTTAATTTAACAGATGTGGAAAAACTATGATAAGACTTGATGATTTGTGTATAGACAATTATAAAATTTATCAAGATGATAATTTATATAATTTTTCAACCGATAGCATTTTGCTTGCAAACTTTATTGAATTTAAAAAAAATGACACAGTTATTGATTTTTGCAGTGGAAATGGCGTTGTTGGAATATTAGGTGCGATAAAAAATAACTATAAAAAGATTTATCTTGTAGAAATTCAAGAAAAACTTGCAAGTCTTGCTCAAAAAAGTGTTGAATATAACAAACTTGAAAATATTGAAGTGTTAAATGAAGATTTAAAAAATTTGAAACAAAAATTTTCAAGCGGAAGCATAGATGTTATAACTTGCAATCCGCCTTATCGAAAATGTGATGGGCAAAAACAAAATGACAATATCGAGATTAGTATTTGCAATTTTGAAGTTAAAATAACGCTTGAAGAAATTATATCAACAGCAAGTTTCTTGTTAAAATATTCTGGCAAATTTTATATGGTAAATTCGATTGACAGATTGGAAGAAACAATTTGTTTATTAAATAAATACAACTTTAAAACGAAAATTTTAAATTTGTGTAATCCAAAGGCAAACAAAAATGCAAATGTGTTTATGATTCTTGCTGTAAAAAATGGTAAAAGTGGAATTAAGGTTTTACCAAACTTAATTTTAAACGATGATGACGGAAATTTTTTGGTAAAAATAAAAAAGGGGAAAAATGAAAGGTAATTTTTATTTTGTAGGAACGCCGATTGGAAATTTAAAAGATTTTTCGATAAATCAAATTGAAACGCTTAAAAGTGTAGATATTATTCTTTGTGAAGACACAAGGACAAGTAGAACGCTTCTTGACAAGTTTGAAATTGAAAAACCGCTTTTATCTTTTCATAAATTCAACTTTAAAGAGATGACTCCGAAAGTGATTGAAAAATTAAATAATGGCGAAAATATCGCTTTAATATCTGATGCGGGAATGCCTGTTATTTCTGACCCTGGTGCAGAATTAATTGAATCACTTAAAGAAAATGAGATAAAATATACAGTTATTGGGGGAGTTAGTGCGTTTTTAAACGCATTTGTGCTTTCAGGATTTTCTTATCCATTTACTTTTATTGGATTTTTACCAACGAAAAAAAGTGATGTTCAAAAACTTTTGCTTGAATTTAGAAATGTAAAATCTACACTTATTTTTTACAGCAGTGTTCATGATGTCCAAAAAGATTTAAAAACGCTTTTAGATATGCTTGGAAACCGAAAAATTTGCATTTTAAGAGAACTTACTAAACTTCATGAAGAAATTGTTTTTTCAACGTTAGAGGAAGGTTATAATGGGATACTTAAAGGTGAATTTGTTATAGTTGTGGAAGGATACGAGGAAAAGCAAGATGATTATACTCTTGAAGAAAAATTACAATATTATTTAAGTTTAGGATATAGTAAAAACGAAGCAATCAAATTGGTTAGCAAAGATAAAAACATGACAAAGAGTGAAGTTTATAACTATTTTGTAAAAAAGGATAAATAATGGGATTTTGGGATTTTTTTAAAAGGAAAAAAAATAAAGAGAAAAAAATTAATAAAAATATTAAACTTGGGTTAGCACTTGGTGGCGGTGGAGCACGAGGCTTTGCTCATCTTGGAGTACTTAAAGCGTTTGATGAAAATGGTATTAAGTTCGATTATATTGCAGGAACAAGTGTAGGAAGTTTAGTTGGTGCTTTTTATGCAAGCGGAATGAGANNTCTAAAAAAATAAATAAAAAAGATATTAAAAACAATAAAATTATGTTTATGCCATCGTCAACCGAAGGACTTCAAAAAATAATAAAAAGTAATTTAGGTGATATTGATGTAAAAGACCTAAAAACACCTTTTTGCAGTGTAGCCGTTGATATGAAAAGCGGAAACGAAGTCAACATAAAAAGTGGAAACCTTGCAAAAGCCGTTGCGGGAAGTTGTGCGGTTCCAGGCGTGTTTACTTATGTTGATTTTGGAGATTTTAGGCTTCAAGACGGCGGACTTCAAAACACAATTCCA
>DLSG01000097.1:0-14494 GCA_002501285.1 Christensenella sp. UBA7868
ATTTTCCAAGAACAAAAAGCCCCAAGAAAATTATAAAAAGTGTTAACATAAAAAAACATTCTTTTTTGTTTGTATAAAGTTCTTCATTTATATCGCTAACTTTAAGCGTAAAATGATTTCTAACTGCAAGTTTAATTTCATCTTTGTCTTCGCTAGTTAAATCTTTTTCAGGAACAAACCTAATGTTTATAGGTTTAGCAAGTTCCATATAATTATTTCCTTGTTGAAGATAACTTGAAAGTTCATCTTTGATAAAGACATCATCACCACTTGAATAAGGATTAATAACATCATCTTTATCTTTTATTTTGCAATACAAAACAGTTTCATTTCTTTCGCTCTCTATTTCGTTTTCATATTCCACTTCATAAGAAGCCTGTTTAAAATGTTTTAATAATTTGATGTTTTTGAACATATAAACTCCATTTAATATTATACAATAAATAAAAAAAATTGCAAATATAATTGCAATTATTTCTCATTTTTTAGGTGAATAACAAAATTGTCCGAGTTTTTATCATAAATAGCAAGAAGAATGTTTTTTAAATCTTTTTTACTCGTAATTTCAAGTTTACTATAAAGCCACGCAATATCTTTTCCAACCTCTTTTAAAGCAAACTGCGAAACTTCGCCATCTACAATAATATTTTGTGGGAGAACTGATTTCTCTGTTTTAATTTTTAAGTCTTCACAAACAACAGGCTTTTGAGGACTTTTAGGTAAAATACTAAATGATCCATCTGTTTCAAAAACGCCATAAGCGATGTCGTCAAAATTAAAATAACCTTTACTTCGTGCCAAGGCCACGACATCATTAATATCTAATTTACTTTTTTTAAGTTGTTTATAGTCTATCACCCCATTTTTTATAATCACCATAGGCGAGCCTTTAAAAAATTTTTTCAAAAAATTTGTTTTGGTGCCTAAAATATCCACTAAAACCGTAAGAATAAAGAAAACACCCATACTAATTAGATAATGATAAAATGGTTTATCTGCGGTGTTAGTTGCCATTTCTGCGGCAATAGACCCAATTGAAATTCCCACAACATAATCAATAAAATCAAGTTCTCCAACTTGCTTTTTCCCAAGAAGTTTTGCAATGATAAAAAGTGTTATGAATGCTCCCAGCGCTAAAAGCAATATCTCAATTTCATCTGGCATATTAAAGCTCCTTTAAAAATTTTTTCAAGTTATTGAAATTCTCTTCTTCAAGCCCCATAAGTTTATTTAATACACCATATAAAGAATTATTTATTCTTTTATAGTCCGACAAATCCTTATAACAAGTAAGCGTACCCATAACTGTTCCAATCAACATCATTTCGGCAAGATGTCTTGTACTTTTATCGGTAAGAGTAGTCATTTTTATTGATGTGTAAAGCCTTGCTTTTTCAAAAATATTATTATCTTTTGGTTTAATAGAAATGTCCAAACAAACATTTAAAAGTTCGTTTTTAAGTTCCATATATTTTTGTTTTTCACTGTTAAGTTCTTGATTAAATTTTTCATCTTTACTTATTTTTAAAAGTTCGTCAATAGATTTTAAAGCCGTTGATAAATTTTGATATATTGTGTTCACAAAGTCTTCTAAACGCTCATCTTTTTTAGCAATTTTTTCTTCTTTTTTTTCAAGTTTATTTTCATTAATTTTAATTTCGTTATCTAAATTTTTATTCATGTTTTTCTCCTAACTAAATTCATTATTTACAATAAAATTTTGTTTAATCAAAAAAAATGAGCTTTTTGCTCATTTTTTATTTCTTTAAGATAAAAATAAAAGTAAAAAATAGTTTTTTAACCACCAAAACCTATTTGTTTCTAGAATTTTTATCCAAAATATTGTCCATAGCAATAACCAATGCGGTTAAAAATTCAATATTTTCTTCACTAGACTCTAAACTAAACGAATCTCTTACAAGATTAAAATCTCTGATAATTGTTCCAATAACTTCGCCATTTTTCAAAATATTCATTTTTCCACTGAAAAATTTCCCGTCAAACGAAATTTCGTCTTTATAATCTTCCACAACAAATTTCGCCCCGTCAGTTAATCTTGGCATATTTTTTAGTGTTGCAATTTTTTGTTTTTTATTATCGAAAATATATGCCCTAGTATTCCACCAATTAAACCATTTATTTCTTACAACAAACAAAAGTTTCCCGTCTTTGTCATAAATTTTCTTTTTTCGTGTTGGACTAAACAAAACCCATTTGCCTTTAATTTTAAAAACTCTGTTATGGTTTTCGTCCTCCGCAATAGAACTTCCACCCAACGAAAATAATTTGTTTTTAATAAAAATTTTCATACAACTCTCCTAAAATCTTTTTATAACCAAAAATATTATTAAAACACTTAAACAAACCCAAAGTCCAAGTTTTGTAAAAAACAAAATTTTTTTACGCTTTTTTAATGTTTTATCTTCATAGCACAAATTCTTAACTTCATTAATCTCTGCTTCGCCTTTAATTTCAACATTTTTATTATCTAAATTTAAAGAACTAACAAAAAATTCAAGATTTGTTACATCACTTGTTAAATTCACATTAAATTCGCTGTCTAACACAATACATTTTTTAGGTTTTCTTACATCAAAAATACCAAATAAACTTATTATGAAAAACATTATATCCATTAAAAACCAAAGTTTTCCAGCAAGCTCGTTATACTTTTGAACTTTAATATTAACGCTAGATTTTTCTGTTGTTATTTTTGCGTTTAAACCACCAAATTGATTTTTAACAAGTTTTACAGGCTTATCGTCAACCAAAACTGTTGGATAAAAATTTTTTTGCATTCCTTTTAAGGTTAAATTAATCGTATTCATCTTATGCCACCCCCAAAATTAAAACAATAAACGCAACCACTAAAAGTCCAATGGCAACCGATTGAAAAATAATTCTACCTTTATGCGTTTTATTTTTATCAAGGCACAAACAAATTATTGATAAAATGCCAAGAACTATTGCAATAGGTAAACAATATTTAACAATATTAATAAAAGTGCTATAAGGAAGTCTTGCCATAACATCTGACATTTTTGTTAAATAACTTAAATAATTAGGAATAGCCAAAAAAACAAGTCCTAATGTAGCAAATAGTAGCATAACCCAAAGAGCAAACCAAAGTAAAGTAATCAGTAGTGAAAAGAACCCAGCAAAAAATGCTGCTACTGCACAAACTAAACCAAAAATTGAAAGATTTGAAAATATAATTCCTAAATGATTGAAATACATTCTTGTCATTTCACTTTTAGGTGGCATTAGGGGTTTAGAATTTTCTTCTTTCATATAACCTCTCTTTTATAATAATATATTAACATAAAAACTAATATAATCAAAATAAAAACTGATACAATCGAAGAAAATTAACAACATTTGTATGTATTTTAATAAAAAAGAGCATTTTAAGACAATTCTTAATACGCTTAATTATTTTTTTAGATTATCATAATCATTTTTTAAACTTTTAGCATCTAGACCATATTCTTCAAGCACATTTCTAAATTCTTTGTAAGCAACCTTTGGAGTTAGTGTGTGTGGAGCATAATTTATTGGATAACACCCAGCATGATAAGTTGTAAACAAAATACGTTTTTGATTTGCAAGTTTATTTGCATAATAAAGTGGACTAACTAAAGGTTTTTCTTTCATAAATTTAATAACTTCTTTTTGAATTTCAATTAAGTCCCAAATTTCTGTGCAAGTTATATAATCTAGATAGTTCCCATTTACTTTTCCTGTTTTCTTAAATCTTAAATCTTCTGTGTTTGTAACTGAAAAATAATCACTTAAAATTGTAAAGTAAACTTTTCTTAATTCTTCTTTTAAGTCTGGATTATGTGCTTTATCGCAAGCAACTTTAACAAGATGACGTAATTCTTTTGTTACATAAACATATTCTCTTCTTAAAATTTCACGTTGTTCAGGATAAAAGATTTTTACTCTGTCATAAATTGTTTTTGCAATTTCAAAAAATGCAAATGCTTGTTTTTTATCTCTTCTTGTTTTAGAAATTTCAGCCATAACAAACATAATCCCAATCGGACTTAAATCTGCGTTCACTAAATCACCCGCTTTGTTTTTATAAAGTTTAACAACTTGTTTGCATGGATAAGAAATCCTTTCTAATTTATCTTTAACATCGTCAGCATAATAAACATAATCTTTAACATCGCCAAAACCAAACTCTTTTAAAATTGCATCAAGTGGATAAATCCATTTTTTTGTAATTAAGTCTTGATATGCTACGCTGTTTAATTTTTTAACTATTTCTTCACTATTCATTTTTCTAGCCCCTTTTATTTACTATTTTATTTTATCAAATTTGTTAATTTTTGTCAATACAAAATTTCTTTAAATTGTTTAAGTTTTTGTTAAATAAAAAGTCTTTAAATTTTATTTTTATTGTGATATAATATTTTTATGAATAAAATTGATTATAACAAATTAATGAATGATGAAATTAAAACATTTACAAAAAAACCAACTTTGTTACTTCACTCTTGTTGTGCACCATGCTCAAGTAGCGTTCTTGAAAGGCTAAAACAACATTTTGATATTACAATATTTTTTTACAACCCAAACATCGACTTATCAAGCGAATTTTTTAAACGACAAGATGAAGAAATTAGATTAATTAACAGCCTAAATAATGAAGATCAAAATAATACTATCAAAATTATTACAACAAATCATAACAGCGAAGAATATTACAAAACCATTTTAGGGTTAGAAAATGAAATTGAAGGCGGTAAAAGATGTGAAAAATGTTTTTGGTTAAGACTTTCTAAAACCGCAAAACTCGCAAAAGAAAAAAATTTTGATTATTTTTCAACAACCCTAACAGTGTCACCACATAAAAATTCACAAAAACTAAATGAAATTGGTTTAGAAATTTCTTCAATTTATGGAATAAAATTTTTAGTATCCGATTTTAAAAAGCAAGATGGCTATAAACGAAGCATCGAATTATCTAAACAATATAATTTATATCGTCAAGACTATTGCGGGTGTAAATTTAGCAAAAAAATAAAGTTTGACGAATAATTTTAAAGTATTTAATAAGTTTAATAGAAAATATTTAATAAAAACTATTAAGATAAACATTACACAATATTTAAACTCCATTTCAATAATATTTTTAAAACGTTTTGGAAATTTAAAATAATTTATCTTTTATTAACTTGTTTATTTTATTATTGANNTTATCTTTAATTATCACAGTAAAAATTTATAAAAAAAAGATAGGACATTTCTCCTATCTTTTTTATTAAAATAATCTTAAAAGTTTTTATTTTTTGTCATTAAACTAATTGTTGTCTGTTTTATTTTCTTCTTTTACATCAGTTTGTTCATCTAGTTTTTCTTCTTGTTTATGTTCAGAGTTCTCGTTAACTTCTTTAACTTCTTCGTTTTCTGATTTAACTTCTTGTTGCATATTCACTTGTGGTTTTTCGTCTTTAGGGCTTTCAACAATTTCGCCTTCAACAACATTTTGTTCACCAGTCAAATCTGGTTTGTTAAACAACTCCATCATTTGTTTTTTCATTAATTCGTCTTTTTGTTTCTTTTTGTAAGCACCATAATAAGTAACAACACCAAGAACAGCGAAAATTGTTCCAACAATTATGTCTCTAACGAAAATTCCTGCAACTTGATTAAAAACCATAACAAATGCTTCCATTGCCTGACTTAAAGTATAGCCATAAGTAACTGCAACTGTAATTAAAATTGCAAGTAAACTTGAAATTATGTTCAAAATTAGAACCCACAAAAGTGTCCAAACAAAAGTAAGTGGTGTTATTTTTGCAAATTTTGAATAAACTGCAAACATTCCAAAAGCGGTTACATACGCAATTATCGTAGCAAACCAGCCAAGTGAATACAAAAGACCCCAACCGATACTTCCTGCTAGCGCAATAAGAAATGAGAACAACAACGCTAGACCCAAATTTTGTTTTTTAGTATTTTCCATACAATCTCCTTTTATTTATAATAACATTATTCGTTAAAATAATCAATTATTATACTAAATTTTATCTTTTGCTTAATTTTTTTGCAAGATTAGACAAAATATACAAACTTTTTGGGTCTTCAATTTCTCTAACAAGCCCCGCAATCAAAACAAGTTGAGCATTAATCATTTTTTGCTCTTCAAGCATTTTTGCCGTTTCGGTTTGTGGAAGTGAGCAGTAAGGGCAAAAATCAAAATTTTCATTTATTTCATTTTTACATTCTTCACAAAATTTTTTCATATTTCCTATCCTTTTTTAATTAACGATTTAACTTCTTCCATTTTTTTATTAAATTCGTTTGTGCAAATTTTAAACAAATAGTCAGTTTTTTTGTTTTCTTTATAAATCTCTTTTTCAAGGGTTAAACTGCTTGGATAAATATTATATCCACCCTCTTGAATTGTTAATTCATTATCATTTTCAAGATAAACTGTAAAAACATTATAACCTTTTGGAGCCAAAATTTGAGTGTTGTTTTTTGAAGTTCTTAAATATTGTGATTGACCTGAAACATGGAATGTACTGTCATCTAATTTCCCACAATAGTTTCCGTTGCAAACAAACACGGAATCAACTGGAAGTGGACGATTTTTCTTGCTTGCGCTATCTTCTCCCCTTGCGGTTAAAGATTTATTGTTCATGCTTGTTTGAAGCCCTATTTGCGCCGAATATTGAGTTCTGTTTTTATTCTTTTTTACAACATTCAATGCCAAACTGCAACCACCATCAAGATAATGAAGCCTACAAATTTTACCATTTGAGTATCGGTCTTTAAGTTCTAAATAAACTTCTTCCAAAATATCTCGGTTAAGTTCTTTAATTATAAAGTTTTCTTGAAAACCACGCATTAAATAAATTTCTAAATCAAGACCTAATCTTTCGCCAAGAGTAAAGAACTTTTTAATATCTCGCATAAGTCTGTATTTTCTTTTATTTAATCCAAAATATAACGCTTTGTTGTTTTGAATACGTGCATTTTTTAGATATTTAAGTTGCCATTCTTCGCCAAGCAAATTTCCACCAAATATAACAGCAGTTTTCCCACAAGCATTAACATCACTTAAATTATTAATAATTTCTTCGTTTTTACCGCTACAAATACCTTTTTGAGGATTGTCAATGTCAAAATAATTTGTAGAACAATAAAACACTAGGTTTAAACATTCATGATTTTTGTCAAGAGTTATTGTTTCACTGCTTACGACGTCACGTTTTTTCTTTAAAACTTCATTAACATAATCTTCAACAGACGCAGAATCTAAATTTTCTACTACATCATTTTTCGCAAGATTTACTTTTGAAACCTTAAAGTTCTCTAAATATTGAGCATCTTTTTTTAAAAAGTTTTCTTCATAGAATTTTTCTAAAATATAATTTTCTTTAATAGGATTTGTAAAAGGTCCTTTTTTGCCATAATCGCCCATTATAAACTTTTAACCTCCTCTTTAAATTTTTCAATATCTTTTAATAAGTCGTCAAAGTTGAAAGTTTTTGAATCTATGTAACTTTGCAAATTTTCTTCTAAATTTTGTGGTTCCAAGTAAGCATTCATATATGTTTTTGCAGGAGTAGAAAGTTCATCTTTCATTTTCTTCAAAACTGGGAATTTATTTACTTTCCAAATTACTGGACTTTCTGTAAAACGATTCTCTTTGTTAAAATAAGGATTTTTTATAAAACTAATATCAAATGCGTTAATGTTTGTTATTGTTGTGTCAATATTGTACGCAGTTGTAAACTCACTATCTCCTTGCATAGCAGGACCGCTTTCAATAACAAGTTCTTGTGTTTTTGTTGAAACAAGTTTTCCGTTTTTGAAAACTGGAACTTCAACCAAATGTCTGCCATTTACATCAGCATGAAAATGACCTGTTAAAACCAAATTTGGATAAACGCCAAAGCGTGAGCAAATTGTTTCACATTTATTTTTTATAATATCAAGACTTGATGCTTTTGTGCTTGATTTTCCACTTCCGTGAGTTACAAAAATAGTGAAAGGATTTCCGTTTACATCAATTTTTAAAAGTGCATTATATTGAAAATATTGTACACCAATAGCACTTAAAACATTGCTTGTTAAACTAATGTTTGTGTCACGATTTCTAGCACCTTGTTCGCCGTCATGATTTCCACCAACGCCAAACAAAATTTTGTTACTTATTTGCTTTAACAAATGTTTTCCAAGTATTGTGGCATTTTGGTTGTTAAGTTTGCTTACATGTGCGTTAGACGCACCACTTAATGTGCTAACAGTGAAAGTATCCCCACTTAAAATACCATAAGCGTTTGATGTGTTTTTCAAAAAGTTGCTTGCAATATCAAATCTTTTTTTGCTCATGCCTTGGTCAAAAAAGTGAAGGTCGGCAAGGTTTAATAAACAGATATGCGAAAAATCTTCAAATTTAAGTTCGGCATAAGATAGCACTTCTGGGTCAAAAGCATCACTTTCAGCAACAGTGGAAGCAAAATTTAGTGCCAAATTATGTCTTTTTTGGTCGATAGAAAGATTTTTGATATTTGCACTTTCTCGTATTTCAGTTTTTCTTTTATTCATAAAATCTCCTTATTTTCTATATGAATAAGTCTATAACAATTAGCGCTCATTGTCAATACCAAAAATTAAATTTAACTTTAAAAATTTGCTTTATAATAAAATTTATTTAATATCTTTATTTCTTTTTAATCTATTTATTTTCTTCAAATTAAAAATCGCAAAAATGAAATTAAAATGTAAAACAATAAAACAAAAAAACTGCAATTTGCAGTTTTTATAATGTTTTTTCGTGATTTTCAGTTTTTACAACTTTTTTAGTTATTATCTTTTTAGTTTTGTTTTGTTTTAAACTTTTTTCTTCCTCTTCTTTTTCTTCTTTAATAACAACATCTAATGCTTTTAAAAATTTTGCTTTCTTTTGTGAAAGTTCATTAAATTGTTTGTCATATTTTTCTGCTTCTAGTTTTAAATCAGAATTAATCACCAAATCTAATTTATCTTCAGCAAAAATTTGATCTCTTTCAAGTTTGTTTTTTCTTTTTGCTTCACGTGCTGTAACTGCAAAACAAACAGCAGACGATAAACTAAACCCAGCAAGTAACGCTAGTTCTAAATAACTAGCAAAACCAGTTCCTAGTTTAAACCCGCCTAAAATCATTGCAACAACTGTTAAGGCTCCAAAAAAGATTGAAGTTCCACCAACAACTAAACTTCTAAACATAGAAACTTTTTTGTCGTTAATGCTTTCCTTAATTTCTCTAACTTTTTCTCTAGCAGCAATCTTTTCATCATTATATTGTTTTTTGGTTTGTTTTAATTTAGATTCAACCAAACTTTGTTCTTCATTTATTTCTTTAATTTTGTCTAATATTTCTTCTTTATTCATAATAACTCCTAATAACAATAATTTATCACCAAAATGTAGTTTTGTCAATAGGGAATTTATGCGTAAAACACTAAATTTTGTTATTTTGCCTCAAAAAATTTAATTTCATCAGAATCTTCATAACAAAATCCTGCAAAATTTAAACTTTCAAGTTTATCTAAAAATTTCCCAAGTTTTTTAGGACTAGAAATTAAACTGCAATCATAATCTTCTCTTAATTTTTCTGCAAAAGCAAATCTTTCATTATAATTTGTTTCGTTAAATAAAACAGCAATTTTTTTACGTCCCGAAAAATTTATACCATTTTCTAAAAGCAATCCGAAAATTCTTTCAAATCCAATTGAAAATCCAACAGCAGGAACGGCTTCGCCTGTAAACTTTTTAACCATGTTGTCATATCTTCCACCACCACCAAGTGCTGAACCAAATTTATCGGAATAAATTTCAAATACACAACCAGTATAATAACTTTGTCCACGAACAAGCGAACTATCAAACTCAACATTAATTTGATTTTCACTTAACTCTTTCACTTTTTCTATTATAAAATCAACATCTTTTTTACCATCAAATTGGTTAAAATCAAAACTATCTTTATGTTTTAAAAATTCTATAAAGTTTTTGTTTGCGGTTTCATTATCCACACTTTCGTCTAACTCTTCAATCAAACTTTCCAAACTCATTTTGTCAAGTTTATCGTAAATAATACAAACTTTCGTTAGTTCTTCATCTTTATAGCCAAAACTTTTAAGCATATCATTTAAAAGTTTTCGGCTGTTGACTTTAATTTTAAAATCGTTAAAGCCAAGATTATTTAATGCCTTGCTTGTAACATAAATCAATTCAACTTCACTGTATAAACTAGAATCCCCAAAAATATCTATATCGCATTGATAAAATTCACGAAGTCGTCCGTTTTGTGGGCGCTCTGCCCTATAAGCCCTGTCTATTTGAATTGCTTTAAAAGGTTTTGGCAAATTTTCTTTATTTCCTGCATAAAATCGTGCTAGCGGAACAGTTAAGTCGTATCTTAACCCCAAATCTGCAAGGCTATCAAATTCTTTGTTTTCTAACGCCTTGTCAAGTTTGTCACCTCTTTTTAAAATTTTGAATATAAGTTTAAGATTATCTCCGCCTTCACTTGATTGTAAATTTGAAATATCTTCAATTATTGGAGTGGAAATCTTTTCATAACCATATTTTTTATAAGTGTTTTCTATTATTTCTTTCATTTTTGTTCGGATAATTTCTTCTTTTGGCGAATAATCTTTTGTGCCTTTAACTGGTTGTAATTTCATAATAACTCCTATTTTTATTTTGAAAAATTATAACATAATAACCACTGTTTTGCAAGCAAAAGCATAAAACTTTTGTGATTAAAAAATAAGTTAAAAATTCGTTAAATGTTCGTTAAAATGTTTTTTTAAATATAAAATATATGATATAATTTATCTAATTTTTAAATAAATAATATACAAAAAAATTAAAAAACAAATTTGTAAATTAAAAATGCTTTAATTTTTATTTTTAAAGCATAAAATTTATGTGCAAATTTATAAAATAAAATTAACAACATTTTGATTTTATCAAAAAATTTTTTTGTGAAAAAAATAAAGGAGAAAAAATGTTCAAATTATACAAAAATTTAACAAAAAAAGATTGGCTTTTTATTGTTTTAATAGTTTGTCTAACCGTACTTCAAGTTTATTTTACTATGACAATAGTTGACTATGTTCAAGGAATAATAAAGTCAATAACCTACTTAAACTATCATAATAACCCACAAGCACTTGGCGTAGAATTTGAAACTATGGTAAACACATTTGGTTTTACTAACCTATCCAGTGCAGAGTTTTTAGCGTCTATCGGAATTACTGGAGAACTTGCAAGCACAATTATTGCTATCAGCACCGCAAGCACAAGCCAAATCTGGTTTAATGGTCTTATGATGCTTTTATTTGCGTTTTTAATTATGGTTGTTCAAACAATAATTTCAGTTCTAGCCTCAAGTGTTGCAGTATCTTTATCAAGCACTGTTAGGTCTAAATTCTATAAAAAAGTTGATGAATTTTCAATTAATGAAATCAACAAGTTCTCAACCGCATCATTAATCACTCGTTCTACAAACGATGTTCAACAAGTTCAAATGGCAAACTTAATGATGATGAGAATGGTTTTCGCAGCGCCAGTCACAGCAATTTGGGCTCTTGTTAAAATAAGAGTATCAAGTGCGGAACTTACAATTGCCACCATTATAGCCATTGTTGCATTAATACTTACAATCATTACACTTGTTGTTTTATTAATTCCAAAATTTAAAGTTATTCAAAAATTAACCGACCAGTTAAACCTTGTTACTCGTGAAAATTTAACAGGCATAAGAGTTATTCGTGCTTTTAACGCCGAAAGTTATCAAGAAAACAAGTTTTACGAAACAAACAACAAATTTACTAAAACCCAAATTTTTACAGGAAAAGTTATGGCGGCCATGAGTCCTTCTATGATGCTTATCATGAATGGAATATCACTTGCAATTTACTGGCTTGGAGCACACCTGATTAATAACGGCTCAATAGATTACGCAACAGTCACATCTTTTATGATGCTTTCAAGCCAAATAATTATGGCATTCATTATGCTTATGATGATGTTTATTTTCTGGCCAAGAGCGTGCGTTAGTGCGGGAAGAATTAACGAAGTTTTAGAAACCGAAAGTTCGGTTAAAAGCCCAGAAATTGAAATTACCCCTACTCAAAAAGGCACAATTGAATTTAAAAATGTAAGTTTTAAATATTCTGATGGTGACGAAAATATTTTGGACAATATTTCATTTACTGCAAATTTCGGTGAAACTGTTGCAATAATTGGCGGAACTGGAAGCGGAAAAACAACACTTGTAAATTTAATTCCTCGTTTTTATGATGTTCAAAGTGGTGAAATTTTAGTTGATGGCGTAAATGTTAAAGATTTGAATCTAGACACTCTTCGAGGAAAACTAGGTTATGTTCCACAAAAAGCAACAATGTTTAAAGGTACAATTAAAGAAAATATACTGCTAGGAATTAAAGACCCAAGCCAAATAACCGAAGAAGAACTTGATAAGGCAACTAAAATTGCCTGCTGTGACGAATTTATTAATTCTAAACCCGAAAAACTAGATGCCCCAATTTCAGCTGGCGGAAAAAATTTGTCGGGCGGACAAAAACAGCGTTTGCAAATTGCTAGAAGTGTAATTTTAAAACCTGAAATTTATATTTTTGACGATAGTTTTTCAGCACTAGACTATAAAACCGATAAGCAAATAAGACAAAATTTAAGTCAAATGCCCGAAAAGTCAACCAAGATTATTGTTGCTCAACGTATCGGCACAATTATGGACGCAGATAAAATTATAGTATTAAAAAGCGGAAAAATTGAAGGAATTGGCACGCACGAAGAATTATTAAAATCTTGCGAAGAATATAAAAGCATAGCCACATCTCAATTATCAGAGGAGGAATTAAGTCTTGAAACACAAAAATAATAAACAAAAATCAAATCTTAAACCAAATTTGAAAAAAATGTTAAAATCTATGAAGAAATATTATCTTCCAATAATAATCTCTTCAATTTTCACAATTGTTTCGGTTGTCCTTTCAATTTTGGCACCACAATATCTATCTAAACTAACCGACACAATAACCGCAGGTGCGGGAACACAAAACATAAATCTTCAAAAAATTTGTGATTTAGGAATAGTTTTAATAGTGTTCTATTCATTAAACGCATTCTTTTCATTCTTATCAGGTGCCATAATGAACACCGCAACACAAAAATATTCAAAAGATTTAAGAAATCAAATTACTCAAAAAATTAATAGGATAAAACTAAAATACTTTGACTCACATCAATTTGGTGACACATTAAGCCGAATCACAAACGATGTTGATACAATTGGGTCTTCCCTTCAAGAATCGGTTTCAATGCTAATTCAATCCGTTTTCATGTTAATAGGCGTAATAATTGCAATGTTTGTAACAAGTCCACTTATGACACTAACAATTCTTGCAAGTTTACCACTAATGTTTGGAATGTTTATAATAATTGCTAAATTAGCAGTTCCTATGTTTAAAAAACATCAAACCGAAGTTGGCGAAATAAATTCGGTTGTAGAAGAAAACTTTTCAAACGAACTTTTAATTAAAGTTTTTTCTACCCCAGCACTAGAAAAACGCCAACAAATTTTTGACACTACAAACAATAAACTTAAAAAGACAATGTTTAAAGCACAATTCTTTGGCGGATTAATTCAACCAATGATGAGTTTCGTTTCCTACTTTGCTTATGCCGCAGTTTGTCTTGTTGGTGGTTTGCTTATGACATCATCAGGAATAGTTACTTTTGGAACAATAACCGCATTTCTTGTTTATGTAAACTTATTTCAAAGTCCACTTTCTCAAATTGCTCAAGCATTTAACAACTTACAAATGGCAGCAGCCGCAAGCGAAAGAGTTTTTGAATTTTTAGAAGAAGATGAAGTTTTAGACGAAACTAACAAACCTTACCAACTTCTTAAAGATAACAATCAAATTAAAGGTAAAGTTGAATTTAAAAATGTAAGTTTTGGTTATGACGAAAACCGAATTATTATTCCAAATTTCTCTATAACTGTTCAACCAGGTATGAAAGTTGCAATCGTAGGCCCAACAGGTGCTGGAAAAACCACAATCGTAAATTTACTAATGCGTTTTTATGAAACAAATTCTGGTGACATTTTAATTGATGATGTTTCAATTAAAGATATGCCAAGAAGCGAAGTTCGAGATATATTTAGCATGGTTCTTCAAGACACTTGGATTTTTGAAGGTACACTTCGTGATAATATAATTTACAACAACAAAAATGTAACAGAAGACGAATTGGATTTTGTTATAGATGAAGCAAATCTTACACATTTTGTTTCCACCCTTCCTAACGGCAAAGACACAATAATTAAAGAGGACGATGCTATAAGTGCGGGTCAAAGACAATTAATTACAATTGCTAGAGCAATTCTTAAAAACTCCCCACTTTTAATTTTGGACGAAGCAACAAGCAATGTGGATACAAAAACCGAAT
>DLSG01000097.1:14517-14673 GCA_002501285.1 Christensenella sp. UBA7868
TATTGCCCACAGACTTTCAACCATTAAAAATTCGGATTTAATTTTAGTTCTAAAAGATGGAAATATTATTGAAAGTGGAACACATGAAAAACTTTTAAGTCAAAACGGGTTCTACACAGAACTTTACAATTCTCAATTTGACGAAGAGGAAGAATA
>DLSG01000097.1:14792-16803 GCA_002501285.1 Christensenella sp. UBA7868
TAATTTTACAAAAGGAGAAAATCATGATTAAAAACTGTTGTAATAAAAAAACTGATTGTCATAAACCTCAATTTGAATATATTTTAGAAAATGTTGGCCAAGTGGGGCCTATGGGTCCACGTGGAGAAAAAGGCGACACAGGTCCAATTGGCCCAACAGGTCCAACAGGAGCAACTGGTGCTACGGGAGCGATGGGCTTAAACAATATTGAAGCAAGTTTTAACTTGAACGAACAAGACAAAATTGTTGCCAATGACGAAATTGTGCCAACAACAGGAACAAATGTTTTAACAAAAAATTCTACTATGATTTTTTGTAATGACATTTTAACTATCAACTCACCTGGACTATACGAAATTATAGCAACTGTTGAAGTTATTACCGAAGGAGATACTTTTAATTTTACAATTACAAAAAACGGAACAGATTACGACTTTTTTGTTCCAGTTGCTCCTGGAAAGGCTTCTGGAACCGCCAGTCATACCGTTTTAACTTATATTGAAAATGTTCCTCAAACTATTTCAATATATAACCGAAATGGTGGCGATGTCGAAGTTGGACATAGCGAATTAAATGTTATAAAATTAAATGATTTATCTTAATCAATTTCAATTTCAATATTTAGTTACTTTTCTAATTTAAAACAATAAAGATTTTAGTTCAAATTTAAAATATTATAGTTAATTAATCAATAAATAAACAAAAAAGCAAGACCATAAAAGTCCTGCTTTTTATTTATCTAATTTTTTCATTAAATTTTTTAATTTTAATTAAATAACTTTTTATTTAAACCCGTTATTCAATTATATTATATTTATATTATTAAAATTTTAATAATCTTATTCTTTTGGTTCTTCATCTGGGATAATCTCACCAATAGTCAAATTATAATCGCCGTCTTTAAAAATCAACTCGTTAATAGAACTAACAGCCTTAATATCAATTTCGGCTTGTTTTAAAAAGTCGGTAATATTTGAAGTGATAATTGCATCTTTAATAAATGTTTTTAAAGAAACTTTATTTTCAGACTTAAATTGTCTTATTTCTGAAACAATATTCATAACTTTATCGCCATTTGCAATTAAGTTCATGTCTATATCTTTTCCCAAATCTAAATAGCCAGAAATATGAATAGATTTTTTATTTTCTTTTTCTGCATAAAAGTCCATATAAATTTCTTCTGTAATATGTGGAAGAATAGGTGCAAACATTTTAAGCATTCCAAGAAGAACATAGTAGCACGCAAATTTAGCCGATTCACATTTTTCTTCTCCATAAACATCTGGGTTGTAAAGTCTTCTTTTTACAAGTTCAATGTAGTTATCACAGAAATTCCAGAAGAATTTTTCAAGTTCATTTAATGCAAGAGAAATTTCGTATTTATTCAAATATTGAGTAAATCTGTTAAACAAATCTTTATATTTTTCAATAATCCATTTGTCCATAATTTCAAGTTTAGTGTTTTCGTTTGGAGTGTAATTCTGCAAGAAAGAAAGAACAAATTTAGAAGCATTCCAAAGTTTGTTTACAACTTTTTTGCCGTTTTCAAACTCTACAAGTGAAAAAGCTGTATCTTTTCCAAGAGTTAAACTGTTTGCCCAATATCTTGTGCAATCGGCAGAATATGTTTTAATAATTTGTTGAGGAGAATTTGTATTATTTCCTTTACTTTTTGCAAGTTTAGAGCCATCAGAACTTGTAACATATCCTGAAATCATAAGATCTTTCCAAGGAAGTTTTCCAAAATGGTATAAACTTTTTGTAATTGTATAGAAATCCCAAACTCTTATGTTGTCGTGAGCGTTAGGACGCAAGTTCATAGGAACCATACTATCGTCAAGTCCAAGTCCAGTTTCTAAATCGGTTGAAATTTGTGGCGTTAAACTTGATGTTGCCCAAGTGTCCATAACATCGCTTTCACCAATAAATTCTGTACAACCACAACTGCAAGGTTTTTTAGGTTTGTCTTTAAGTGGATCAACTGGCAAATCTTTTTCATCAGCAAGCATCA
>DLSG01000065.1:0-2444 GCA_002501285.1 Christensenella sp. UBA7868
AAAATGAAAAACTTAAAAGTTATTTAATTAACAACTATTTTGCTTCGGTAAATAATAAGGAAATTGATTATTTTGTGATCACTCACTCCGATGCTGATCATACTGGTGGTGCAGTAATGATTTTTGATAATTTTCAGGTAAACAAAGTTTTTCGTCCAAATTTGTTTTCAGATTTGCTTGAAAGCGAAGCAGAAATTCCTACAAGTTACGAAAAGAAATATGTTTCATCTTACAAAGAAAATTGGAAAGCAGTTGTTGAAAAGATGTACTCTGAACCTAATTGTGAAGTCGAGTTTTCAAAGGCTGGTGTAGAAATTATAGAAAGCAATTATTCTATCAAATTTTGTGCTCCAACCGAAGACAATTATTCAAATGTGAACAGTTATTCACCAATAATTATATTAGAATATTCATCTCGTAAAATTATGTTAACAGGAGATGCAACAACTCAAACTGAAAGTTATGCACTTGCAAACTTATCGCATTGTGACATATTGAAAGTTGCTCATCATGGAAGCAAAACTTCAACAAGTGTTGAATTTTTAAATGTTGTAAATCCAAATTACGCAATAATTTCTGCAAACGCTAATGACCACAATAATTATGGGCTTCCAAAACAAGAAATTTTAAATAGGCTTCAAGAATATATGCCGTCTAAAAATATTTTTAGAACAGATTTAAACGGTAATATTGTTTTAACTATTTCTAGCGCAAGTGAAATTAACTTTATATTAGATGTTCAAAATAATAATTACTATATAAAAGTTGAATATATTTTAGGCGGAGCAGTTGTAGTTTTGTTTATAATTTGCTTTTCTAAAGGCAAAAAGAAAGTGAAAAAGTAAAATTTTTCACTTTTTTATGTTTTTTATTTTCTTTATTACACAAAATTTGTTAATATTAAATATAAGAACATGAAAAGGAAACAGAGATTTGAAAAAAAATTTAACCATTATTGCTTTAAACACCGAGTTTAAAAAGACCATAGCAAAAAAACTGGCAAAACAGCTGGATATGCTTTTTGTTGATGTTAATGAATTTGTGAAGTATGATTTGATTGATATTAATCAAATTATTAAAACGGCTGGTCTTGAATATTATAACAAGCAAGAAACCAAAGCAATTTGTATGATGAAAGAATATGAAAATGCATTGATTACACTAAATAATAGTACATTCTTTTGTAATGATAATTTTAAAATTTTAATGGATTTTTCAGTTTTTATATATTTAAGAGTTAAATTTGATGATTTTAAAACTTTGCTTTTAAAAGAACGCCCAAACAGTTATAAATATGAAAATATGCTAAACGAAAAGGTGTTTGCCGAGCGTGACAAGATTTTAACAAATTTAAGTGATATTGTTGTAAATGTTAAGTTAAAAGATAAGAATTTAACCGAAAAAGTTATAAAAAATATAAAAAAATATTATAAGGATGTTTTATGAAAAGTGAACAAATTGTAAATAATTTAAGAGTTGTTGGCGTTGAAACTATTACAAACGCTAAAAGTGGTCACCCAGGGGTTGTGTTAAGTGCGGCACCTATTTTTTATGCTATTTACAAAAATTTAAAATTTGACAGAACAAATTTAAAATATTTTAACCGTGATTATTTTGTAAATTCTGCTGGACATTCAAGTGCACTTAATTATGCGGTTATGAATCTTTTTGATATAAACATTACAAAAGAAGATTTATTAAATTTTAGAAAAATAAATTCAAAAACTCCAGGTCACCCTGAAATTTCAACTGACGGAATTGATGTCGCAACAGGGCCACTAGGGCAAGGTGTGGGAAACGCTGTTGGAATTGCAATAAGTCAAAAACATTTTGCAAGCATTTTTAATAAGCCTGGTTTTGATATATTTAATGCTAAAACCTATTGCTTTGTAGGCGATGGCTGTATGATGGAAGGAATAAGTCAAGAAGCATTTTCTCTTGCGGGCAGTTTGAAATTGAATAATCTTATTTTTGTTTACGACAGAAATAGAAAAACAATCGAAGGGGATATTAATACTACTTTTTGTGATGATGTTTTTAAAAAATTTAAAGCAATGAATTTTAATGTTTTTCATGTTAAAAATGGAAATAATTCCGATTTAATAGAAAAAGCAATTTTGAAAGCACAAAAAAGCACAAATAAACCAAACTTAATTGTTGTTGACACTTTAATAGGTTATGGCTCTCATGTCCAAGACAGTGAGATTAGTCACGGCAAACCTTTCACTGAAAGTGAAGTGAAAATGCTTAAAGAAAAGCTTAATGTAAATAATGAGTTTTTAGAATTTAATAAAGAAGAAAAAGAATATGTTAAAAGCCTAATAAACTTAAAGGCGGAAATTATAAAACAAGAAAAAGAAAAGTTAAAAGAATATTCTAAAAAATATAGTGAAGACTATAAAAAGTTTAAAAATTATTTTAATTTTAAAAACAATGAAAAAGCA
>DLSG01000065.1:2498-3355 GCA_002501285.1 Christensenella sp. UBA7868
TTTGTGATAACTTTTTAATTGGAAGCGCTGATGTAAATAGTTCTACTATGGTTTATTTTAAAGATGAAGGATATTTTAACGAAAACTATAAAAATCGTAACATTCATTATGGTATTCGTGAACATGCAATGGCGGCAATTTGCAACGGAATAGCTCTTTTTGGGGGATTAATTTCAATATGTTCATGTTATTTAAGTTTCTCCGACTATTTAAAGCCAAGTTTAAGAATGTCGGCATTAATGAATTTGCCAGTTTTGTATGAATTTAGTCACGACAACTTTTTAATTGGCGAGGACGGACCAACTCATCAACCAATTGAACAACTTGTATCTCTTCGTGCAACTCCAAACTTTTTTGTTTTTAGACCGTATAATTTAACCGAACTTTTGGCTTTTTATAAATTTTATTTAACAAATAAGACCCCTTCGGCTTTGATTTTAAGCAAAGAAAAAGTGGAAAATGAAATCGGTAATTTAGAAGACCCTTTAAAAGGTGGGTATATAATTTTAAAAGAAATCAAGCCGTTAAAAGGTGTTATTGTAACAAGCGGTGTAGAAACTAAATATGCAATAAATATCGCAAGAGAACTAAAAAATATTAGAGTAGTTTCTATTCCTTGTTTCGAACTTTTTGACAATCAATCTGCAAAATATAAGCAACAAATTTTAACAGATAAGCCAAAAATAGCAATGGAATTTTTATCTAGTTACAGTTATTACAAATATTGTGGTGATGGCTTATATCTTTGCAAAGATTCATTTGGTAAGAGTGGAAACAAAGAAGATTTGTTAAAAGATTTTAAACTAGACGAAAAAAGTATGAAAAATAAAATTAAAAATTTTTTAAAAAAGTTTGAA
>DLSG01000073.1:0-515 GCA_002501285.1 Christensenella sp. UBA7868
TTATTTTGAATATATTCCATTAAATAGATTAGGGTTACCTGTACCCCCTGAATTGGTTGAGGACTAATAATAGATGGAAGAAAAATTTGAATTAGAAACTAACACTGTTTGGTCGTTCCCTAATCGTGGCAAATGGGCAACCCATGATGCAAAATATCGTGGANNCCTTATGTTGCTAAAAATATCATTTTGAGATATTCGAAACCAAACGATTTGGTACTTGACCAATTTATTGGTGGTGGAACAACCCTTATTGAATGTAAATTAAACAATCGTAATGCAATTGGTGTTGATATTAATCCAAAGGCTGTTGAGATTACAAAGAACAAACTTGATTTTGATTGCGAATTCAACAATGAAATAAAAGTTGAACTTGGTAATGCTTGTGATTTAAAAAATATTCAAACTGAGAGTATTGATTTAATTTGCACCCACCCACCTTATGCAGATATTATAAAATATAGTGAAGATATTGATGAAGATTTATCTCATTTAAAATATAAAGATTTTCTTGT
>DLSG01000073.1:581-2905 GCA_002501285.1 Christensenella sp. UBA7868
TCAACCACTCGGTTTTGAAGTTATGCAAAGATTTATAAATGTTGGCTTTAAACAAAAAGAAATTATAATAAAAGAACAACACAATTGCAAAGCAACAGGCTTTTGGAAAACAAATAGTGAAAAATACAACTTTTTGCTATTGGCACATGAGTATGTGTTTGTGTTTAAAAAGTGAGGTTCTATGAGAAAAAGAAAGAAAAATGTTGTATACAATTTATTAAATGCTTCAAAATCCGCAATGCTTTCTGCTATGGAGATTCATAATAAGCCCCAATTTAGTTACAGGTATCCTACAGCAGCTATGTTATTTATAAATGCATGGGAATTGCTATTAAAAGCTTACATATATAAATTTATTTCAAATAAAAAAATTTATGAAAAAGATGATAAAAAACATACAATATCATTCTCAAAAGCTTTAGTTCTTGTAAGGGACTATATCAACTCAAAAGAAGGTCATAATAAGTTCATATCACAGTTTGAAAACTTAGAATTAATAGATACTTATAGAAATTCTAATGTTCATTATTTTGAAGAAGAGTTAGATCCTGCAATTTTTATGTTACTAAGTAAAAGCTTGTTAAATTATAATGAATTTCTAGTTAATTATTTTAATGTTGATCTAACGGAAGAAAATAATTTAATTATTCTTCCAATTGGATTTAAAGTACCTTTTAACCCGGTTGAATTTTTGAATAGGGATTACAATGACAATAACAATGATTTTGTGTCTGAAATTATAAAAGCTATAAAGTATTTAAACGATGAAGGTATAGAAGAATCGGTTATAGTAGGTTTCGATACTTTACTAGCAAGTGTTAAAAAAGTAACCAATGCTGATATTATTGCAGCTATTGATGCTGAGAATGAAAAATCAATACCTGTTACAAAAGCCTATAGATTAACGAATGACAAAAATGCCCCTGCTGTTAGAAGTTAAGATATTTTACCAGAGTATGATTATAAATCTTTTACAATTGAATTAAAGAAATTCATTCCAAATTTAAGAATAAATAAAGAATTTTCAAATATATATAAAAAGATAAAAGAAAATCCAGATTATTGTACAGTTAGATATTTAGATCCAAGAAATAAAACAGGAGCTAAAAAACCATATTTTACTCAAGGCGCAGTAATAAAATTTTGTGAATTATACAATAAAGAAAATTAATGGCATTTAAACGTGCGCTTGTCTTGATACAAGTCGGTGTCGCTACGCTCCACCGAAGACAAGCACACGAACACAAAGCAATTAAACAATATAAACTAAATGAACTACAAGAATATAAAACAACTAAACAAAAACACATTTCTCTTGAACAAACATTGCCGAGTGAAAAAGAGGTTTGCGCGCGGGGCTATACGCAAAACCTCTTTTTTTTATACACTCGGCAAATTGTATTGTAATTTGTTCTTAAATTTCAATATTGTTGTTTCAACAAAATTATGTTTTTCTTTAAAAGACATTTTTCAAATACATAACTATAAGCATTGTTAATGTTCTAGTTATTCCAAAATCATTGAAGTATGTTTTCTTTACTTAATCTCCTTTACTCGTTTTTGGTGTCTTTTGTAGCATAGTTTTCCCCTAAGTCAAGGGAAACAAATATTGTTTATGTATTCTACTAGATTGAATATTTCAGTCTAGTATTTTTTTATTGCAATAATATTCCAACACAATATTTCTTTCTTCTTCCTTGACTTCTTGTATTAGAACTTTAAGGGTTATGTTTTGTATCCAAACTCTGCTCCAACGCCACTTGCCAAAAGGCGGATAAAGGAGAAAATATATGAACAAAAGAAAAAATGAAATACTAGAAGATAATGTTGTAATTAGTTTAGACAACATTGAAAAAATCTCAAAAGTTATTGCACTGGCTAGTCTAAGCAATTTTGAAAAGTATGCTTATTCAAGCTCAAAAAGAATAGAGTTTTTACACAAGCAATTACAAAAAGATATTCGTCATCACAGTGAATTAGATTGCTATTCAGACGCTTACGATTTAGTTCAAGAAGCGAGTTTATTTTTACTAAAATTTGTAGGACAAAAACTTGGAGATGCTTGCACATTTATTAAACCTACCGCAAAAGCACCACAAACAATATCTATTAGACAGGCTTGTTTCAAAACATTGTTTGCATATCTTAGAAAAGAAATAAAGAATGGAAATTCAGAAAACGAAGAACTATTAGAATTTTTTCCAGCAAAAGATTGTTTTGAAGAAGAAAAACCAGATTACACAAAAGTTAATAAGATTATTAAGCATTTAGTAACCAACAAATTAGAAAGCCAAATTTTGGAATATTACTACAATGGTGTTGAA
>DLSG01000013.1 GCA_002501285.1 Christensenella sp. UBA7868
AAGCACATAATATAGATTTTATTCAAGTTATCTCGGGTGGAGATTGCTTCGAAAAAGCCTTTGAAAAACAAGATTATCTTGGAAAAGGTTGCAAATTAATTAATAGTGAAGAATTTAATGGCTTAACTGCTGAAGAAGCAAAAAAAGCAATAACAGACAAACTCGTTAAAATGGGAAAAGCCAAAAGAACAGTTAATTATAAACTTCGTGATTGGATTTTTGCTCGTCAAAGATATTGGGGAGAGCCTGTTCCAGTTGTTTATTTTGAAGATGGAAAAATTGAAGCCCTTGACGATAAAGATTTGCCACTAGTTCTTCCAAAAGTTGACGACTATAAACCAGCAAAAGACGGAAGTAGTCCACTTGCAAAAAACCTTGAATGGGTAAATATTAATTATCATGGAAAACCTGCTAAACGTGAAGTAAACACAATGCCAGGCAGTGCTGGATCTAGTTGGTATTATTTAAGATATATTGACCCGCATAATGATAACGAATTTGCAAATCCTGAACTTTTAAAACATTGGATGCCCGTTGATTTGTATGTTGGAGGTCCAGAACACGCTGTTGGTCACTTGTTATACTCAAGAATGTGGAATAATTATTTGTATGATAAGGGGCTTGTTCCAACAAGCGAACCTTTTAAAAAACTTGTTCATCAGGGTATGGTTTTGGGTGCAAATGGTTTAAAAATGGGCAAAAGATATCCTGAATTTGCTATTGACCCAAATAAAATTGTTGATCTTTATGGGGCTGACTCGTTAAGGCTTTATGAAATGTTTATGGGGCCTATTGAAGAAAACAAGCCTTGGGACGATAATGGCGTTGTTGGCGCAAGAAAATTTTTGGATAGAGTTTATAGACTTTATGAAGAAAAAGAAATTTCTGACAAAGAAAATGAAAATTTAATAAAAATTTATCACCAAACAATAAAAAAGGTTACAGAAGACTTTGAAAATTTAGGCTTTAACACTGCAATATCGCAACTTATGGTTTTTGTGAATAGGGCTAGTCGTGAAGAGTTTATTCCAAAATATATGTTTGAAGGATTTTTAAAAATGTTAAATCCAATTTGTCCTTTCATAACAGAAGAATTATGGAGTTTGCTTGGTCATGATAAAACAATTGCTTACGAAAGTTGGCCTAAATTTGACGAAAGTAAAATGCAAGATGACGACATGGAGATTCCTATTCAAGTAAATGGGAAATTGCGTGCTAAAATAAAAGTTTTAAAAACATTAGACGAAGAAGAAATTAAAAAAATTGCAATAAATGAAGTTCAACAATATTTAAACTTTGATGTTAAAAAAATAATTTATATTAAAAATAGATTGATAAATATTGTTGTATAGGAGAAAAAATGAGTAAAAAAGAATTTGTTTCAAACATTACTGATATGGAAAAAGATTTTCCACAATGGTATACAGATGTTGTTTTAAAAACCGAATTAGTTGACTATGGACCAGTTAAAGGTACAATGGTTATTCGTCCTTATGGTTATGCTATTTGGGAAAAAATTCAAGAATATTTAAACAAAGAATTTAAAAAAGTAGGCGTAAAAAACGCATATTTTCCAATGTTTATTCCAGAAAGTTTTTTGAAAAAAGAAGCAAAACACGTTGAAGGATTCGCACCCGAAGTTGCAGTTGTAACTTATGCTGGCGGTCAAGAACTTGCTGAAAAATTGGTTGTTCGTCCTACAAGTGAAACTATTATTGGCGATATGTATTCTAAATGGATTAAAAGTTATCGTGATTTACCACTAAAACTAAACCAATGGTGCAATGTTGTTAGATGGGAAAAAACCACAAGACCATTTTTGCGTACTAGTGAATTTTTGTGGCAAGAAGGACATACTGTGTTTGATAGTATGGAGCAAGCAGAAAAAAATACAATTCAGCATCTAGAAATTTACAAAAAAATGGGTGAAGAACTTTTGGCTATTCCATTTTTAACAGGCAAAAAAACCGAAAGTGAAAAGTTTGCTGGTGCAGAGACAACTTACACAATAGAAGCAATTATGCATGACGGAAAAAGTTTGCAAAGTGGAACATCTCACAACTTGGGACAAAACTTTGCAAAAGCGTTTAACATAAAATTTTTAAATAAAGAAGAAAAACTTGAATATGGCTATACAACATCATTCGGGGTATCAACAAGATTGATTGGTGCAATAGTAATGGTTCACGGAGATAATCGTGGGCTTGTTTTACCGCCAAAAATCGCCCCAATTCAAGTTGTAATCGTTCCAATTGGAAAAGACAACGAACAAGTGATTAAAAAGGCAAGAGAGATTGAAAATTCGCTTAAAGATAAAGATATAAGTGTGTTGGTGGACGATAGTCAAAATTCTCCAGGCTGGAAATTTAATGAATGGGAAATGAAAGGCGTTCCAGTTAGAATTGAAATAGGTCAAAGAGATTTAGAGGCTAATTCTTGCATGATTTTTAGGCGTGACACACTAGAAAAACAGGCGTATTCATTAAATTTTGTTGAAGAAGAAATTGTAAAACTATTAGATGAAATTCAATTATCACTTTTCAATAAAGCAAAAGTTAGTTTAGACAATAAAATGGCTGACCATAAAGTTGAAGATATGGACGATTTAAAACAAATATTAGATGATAAAAAATTTGCGTTAGCATATTATTGTGGTGAAAGCGAATGTGCAGATAATATAAAAGCAAGCACAGGGGCAACAGCAAGATGTATTGAAAAGGAAAATTTAGAAGGAGAGCATAAATGCTTTGCTTGTGGCAAAAAAGCAACTATGCGCACTTTTTTTGCAAGGTCTTATTAAAATAACCAATAAACCTTTAAACCAAAATTAAAGAATAAAAAAATAAAAATATTTACAAATAAACTTTATTGTTAATTAGTAAATAAAAAAATTTAAGAAAAAAATAGATTTTAAAATTATAAGCAAAATATTGACTTATTTAATAAAAAGTGATATATTAAATAAGTCTTTGGGTTATTAGCTCAGTTGGTAGAGCAGGTGACTCTTAATCACAAGGTCCGGGGTTCGAGCCCCCGATGACCCACCAAACAAAAAATTTTAACAATTTATAATGCTGTTTTAGTCAAGGAAAACTGGGTTTTGCCAGTTTTTTTTGTAAAAACTTTTTAATAAAATTAATTTTATCTTATTAATTTTTTGTGGATAGTTTTTTATGAGAACTTTTTTGAATATGAAAAGAATAGCAACTTTTAAATCTATTTAAAACCCTTTTTAACGAAAAAAAAGAATATTTAATTAAATTTTTATCAATTAATTAATTTGACAATTTATACAAAAAGAAAGTATAATTTTTTTGTTAAAAGGGTAATTATTTTGAGACAATTAAATCATTTTGAATTTAAAAAAATTCAAAAAAAATTAAAACCAAACATTGTTTTAATTTTAGAAAATTTTGAACATGATGAGAACATCGGCTTGGCGTTTAGACTTGCCGATAGTTTTAATTGCGATAAAATTTTTATTGTATCAAAAAGAAATTTAAACAAATTAAAGATAGAAAAAACCGCTAGGAATTGTACAAAAACAATATATTATGAAATTTTTTATTCAATAGAAGAAGTGATTGAATTACTTAAAAATGAAAATTATAGTCTAGTAAGTTTAGAAATTTGTGATGATAGCAAATCTTTAAGGGAAATTAATTTTTCAAAAATTGAAAAAATTGCCTTGATTTTAGGTTCAGAACGTGAAGGCGTTTCAAATTTTGCACTCAATAATAGTGATATATGCACGCATATTGATATGTATGGAAATAATTCTTCTATGAATGTTGCAACTAGCCTTGCCATTTGTTTGTATAAAATATGTGAAGATAAAATTAAAAATAAATAAAAAAAACAATTTTTATTGACAAATGCTTTAACTACTTTTAATGCTTTTTCATAAATTATATTAGAATATTTATGGAGTATATATTTTATGAGTGCATTAAGCGTAAGTAGTTTTTCTGAACTTAAAACGGCAATTGAAGATGCGGATACAACAGAAATTTCAGTTCAATCAGATATTGTTTTTAATGGTGGAATAAAAGTTAATTTATCTAAAAGTAGTTTAGTGATTGATTTTAACAATCATCTTGTTACAGACAACAATAATCTTGATTTTACAGACACAATATATGTTGCAAGTTCTACTAACACAATTCATGTTACAGTTAAAAATGCGATTTGGAGCGGAAGAAATTATTATGGAGTTGTTGGTGTTTATAATGGAAATGTAAATACAACGATAGAGTTTATAAATATTAATTACACGGGGCCTCAATTTGCTTATAACAAAAACGGAATTACAAAAATAAACAATTGTACAATTAAACTTGAAAAAAACGAATCTACAACAAATCCGCAAGAGATGTGTGAAGGAAATAGGATTTTTATTTCTGGAATTGTTGATGTGGTGTCGGGCTCACAATCTGACGCACTTATTTGGTTTACGGGCACAAACGCGGCACTAACCGTAGAAGAAAATGCTGTTTTTACTGTTAATGTTTCAAGCAGTTATTTTTTATATACTGATGTTTCACCTATTATGTTGTTTAAACAAAATTCAAGCACAAAAGTTATTACGAAAAGTGGGTTGTTTTATGCGGCAGGAAGTTCAACGCATATTGCATCTACTTTTACATTAGAAGAAGGCGCTAGTTTTGTTGGGTATAAACAAGTTAGTAATTCTATTCCGCTTTTTAAATGCAGAACAAATTTTACTTTAAAAAACAATTCAACTTTCAGGCTTTATTCCGAAGTTATTAGTAGTACGGCATTAATGTATTTTGGAGATACTGCAACTATAAATATAGATTCGCCAAAAAGTGTGGTGCTATACAATCGTGGGGGAAGTGTTTTTAGTTTTCAAACAGGATCTTCGTCAAAACCAAATACGATTAACATAAATGCTGAAATGGTTAGAATGTGGAATATAGCAACTTCGCCACTATCTTCAGCTGGGGGATTTTCAGATAATCCAACAACAGAATATTTTAAGGCTGGGTATAATGAAAATGTTACGATAAACGCTCAAACGACAACTTCGCAAGTGTTAAGTTGTGAAAATAATTTAATAGAGGGTGATAGCGGTTATCCTATAACAACCTCAACTTATAAAATTTTAACATCTAATGTCGTTGCAATTGGAAATGTTACTTTGGATATAGATGAAATCACGGATCAATCTAAAACTATTACAGGACTAACTAATCCAAGTGGTAACATTAAAATTGATTTTGATGGAACATCAAACACATTTGCAGCACTTGAAAACGGAAAATTTGATTTTACGCTTGAAAGCAATATTTCTGTGGGAACAAAAATTGAAATCTCTGCAAATCAAGAGTTTTTAACAAAAGTAAAAACTTATACTTCTGTTGGAAGTTTAACAATATCTGGTTTAACTCAATTAAACTTTTATAACTTTACAACAAACTCAAATCAAAGCATAATTTTCAGGGAAGATCCAAATTGGAATTTAGTGGTTACCGACACTCGAACAAGTGGTGGAGAATGGTATTTATATGCTCATATATTAAATCCTTTAACTTCAAATGATGATAAACTTGAAAATGCACTTATTTTTAAAGAAAATGGTAATGTTTTAAACCTTTCTCAAACTCCAATTTTAGTTTTTACTGGAAAATGGAGTGAAAATTCTAAAACAACTACAATTTCTTGGAAGAACCTTGAAGGTTTTTTGCTTCAAATTGACAGCGATAAAACATATAATAAAGGAGATTACCAAACCGAAATTCTGTGGCAAATTTCAACAACGTTAATTTGATTTTTTATTTCTGCTTGCAACTAAATTAATTTTTATCCATTGTGAACCATTTAGATAATTGATAAATTTAATTTAAAACAAATTTATTTTAATTGTTAAATTGAAAAAAATATAAAAAAAAAGACTTTAAATAAAGTCTTTTTTATTATTAGTCAATTTTAACTTTTTTTAGTAACTTTGAAGATAATTGTAGTGGTTTGTTGGTCGGTTAAGGTTGGTAAATTAATTTTTAATTCGCCGTCTGTGTAAGTGTAATCTGAACTAGGGGTGTCATCGATTAGAATTCCACTAGTTTTGTCTAAATCAATTAAATCGGTGTTTAAATTATCGGTTAAAACTCCACCTGTTAGAGTGCTTCCCGAAGTGTTCTCAATGGTAATTGTGTATGTTAGCGGACCATCAACCCAATTAACTTTATCTGCGGTTTTATTTACGGTTAAACCTTGAATTATAGAGGTTGTTACAATGTTACTCGAAAAAGATATAGGAGATGAACCGTCCCCATATTGCCCAGTAATATCAACCTGATTTGTTAAACTTACTTGTGCCATAATTTCTCCTTTTATTTTTAATCTAAATTATGATTATAAAAATTTTTTTGTGTAAATTAACATGAACAAAATTATTTATTTAAAAATATTATGTTATATAAAGAAGCCAATTTTAGTTTAATTTTACAAAAGGAGAAAATATGCAAATTCAAAATAAGGGGAAAGTAAAATATTTACAAGTTTTGCCAGATGGCTCGACTAAAAATGTATTTGCTGAAAGTAATGAAGTTAAAACAAATTTAATAAAAAAACCTGTAACTATTATTAAAAATCATCAAATAAAAGAGCCACCTTTTTATAGAAATCAATTTCAACAAAGAAATTTTATATCTTATTTTGAACTTTTATATTTTTTAAGATATTTTTTAAAATTTGTATTACGCTAATTATTAGTTATAATTAATTTTAATTTAAGATGAGAAGAAAATTAATATATTGATAATGTTAGAAATAATTAAATTTGTTTTTTAAAATAAATGTATAAAGATTTTAAAAAAATGCAATGAAAATATTTGATTTTAGACCTTTTAGTTTTATCAATTAAATTAAAAAGATTGAGTAAATATTGATTAAAATTTATTAAAAAAAGATGCCGTAGCATCTTTTTTGTTAGTCATTATCCTCAGGGTCTGGATTATAGTTGTTTTCTAGAATTTCTTGTTCAATTTCTTCGTCTTCTTCATATTCGTTATTTTGAAGTTCTTCTAAACTTAAAACATCTTCACCATTAATTTCATCTTCAATTTCTGGTGGAACAAGATCTCCATTTTTTTCCCAAAATTCTTTTTCTTCGTCTGTCATATTTGCCATAATAAGACCTCCTTTAATATTATATTTTTATTATAATATTAACCTTATTTTTTGTCAATATTAAAAATAAAATTTAATAATAGATTTTTTTAGGTTTTTCTTTTATTTTTTGATTAATTATATTATAACAGCATATATTGACTTTTTTTAGAGTTTGTGATAAAATAAGATATAAATATATTAAAGGAGATTTTATTATGCCTAGTCCAAGAAAATTGTCATTAAATGAAGTTAGATTAATTTACACAATAAATTATTTTAGATTGTCTAAAACTTTAAAAAGACTTGATGATGTGAATATGCTTTCACTTTGTGATGAATTTTATAAAGATTATAAGTATGTTTGGATTCATGATATGATAGGAACAAGAGATTTTTTATATAATACGGCAAAAAATTTTGCAAATAATATTTATAAAGATTGTTACCTAGATCCAAGTGACAAAAACGGAGATAGTTCTTTAAGAAAATTGATTGATGTTGTGGACTATTACAGCAACGTTGCTTCAAGAGTGGAAAACCTTTATCAAACTTATCGTCTTTATTCATATCATGCTTTATCACAAAGCGAAAAAGATTACAACACAAAATTTATGATTAAAAATGAAAAAATTTTTGTTAAAACAATTTCTAAAAATCAAAGCGATGTTCAAGCACAAAATATGATTGAAATTATTGATAAGATTATTGACAATGAAGATAAGATTAAGGTTTTAAATTCTAGAATTTTAAATAAAGCAACTTCTATTGAAGATAGGGCAAAATGCGAAAAGTATTATGCTATTTATAAAAATGAAAATGATGATTTAGCAAAAAAATTTTATAAGTATCTTCCAGCACTTTCATCAAAAGAAGATGATTGGTTATTTGGAAAGTAAAAAGAAAAAATGATTGACATTATTTTTTAAGGTGTGATAAAATAAAAATATGAAAAAATTAAGTAAAACTTTCAGTTTAATAATTGTATTAAAATCTTGGCGTAAAGCCTAGAAGATTTTTTATGACAAAAAGTTGTCAGATTTTAACATCAAATTAATTATTAAATAGGAGTTTTATAATATGAAAAATATAATATTAACAGCAGATAGACCAACAGGTTCACTTCATATTGGACATTATGTTGGTTCTTTAAAAAATAGAGTGCTTATGCAAAACAAAGGCGATTTTGATAAAATGTATGTTATGATTGCCGATTCGCAAGCACTAACAGATAATTTTGGGAATGTTCAAAAAGTTAGAGATAACATTCTTGAAGTTGCATTAGATTATTTAGCGGCTGGGTTAGATCCAAATAAAGTAACTATCTTTATTCAATCTGAAGTATCCGCTTTAACGGAATTTACATTTTATTTTATGAATTTGGTTACGCTTTCAAGGCTTCAACGAAATCCAACAGTTAAAGAAGAATTAAAAATGAGAGATTTTAGCGGAACAATACCTATGGGATTTTTAACTTATCCTGTAAGCCAAACAGCAGATATTGCTGCATTTAACGCAAATTTAATTCCTGTTGGAGAAGACCAACTTCCTATGATAGAACAAGCAAGAGAAATTTGCAAATCTTTTAACAACCTTTATAAACCCGTGTTAGTTCAGCCACAAGCGGTTTTGCCAGAAAATGAGGCTTGCTTGCGTTTGCCAGGGACGGACGGAAAAGCAAAAATGAGCAAATCTATTGGTAATTGCATTTATCTTCAAGACGAGCCAGAAATTATTAAACAAAAAGTGTTTAGTATGTACACAGACCCTAATCACATTAAAGTTTCAGATCCTGGAAAAGTTGAAGGAAATATTGTTTTTACTTATCTTGATGCTTTTTGTGAACCAGAGCATTTTGAAAAATATTTGCCAGAATACAAAAATTTAGAAGAATTGAAAAATCATTATAAACGTGGTGGTCTTGGCGACATGAAAATAAAAAGATTTTTAAACGATATTTTGCAGGAGATTTTAGAACCTATAAGAAATCGTAGAAAAGAATTTGCTAAAAACCCAGAAAAAGTTTTTGAAATATTATTTAAAGGTAGTGATGAAGCACAAAAAGTTGCAAACGAAAATTTAAAAATTTTAAAACAAGCAATGGGTATTGATTATCGTAATTAAGTTTTTGAAAGAAGCTTTAATATAGTGCTTCTTTTTTATGTATAAAATGAGAGTGAACTAAATTTTTGTGCGTTTAACTTAAAGATTTATGCTTATTTTTAAACATAGTTGACATAAAAAGTTTGTGATTATATAATAGTTACATGAAAGATTTACACATACATACAAAATATTCTGATGGAGAATATGATGAAAATGAAATATTAAAAAGAATAAAAAACGCAGGAATCACGGAATTTGCAATTTGTGACCATGACACAATTGAAGGAAGCAAAAAAATAAGCAAAATTTTAAAACAACAAAATAGTAGTTTAATTTTTCACTCTGGCGTAGAGTTGACAAGTCGTGTTTTTGATATTTTTGGCGGAGTGAACGTTCATCTTCTTGCAAGAGATTTCAATTATGATGAAAAGGGGATAAATGACCTTGTAAAAGAGATATCTGTTCTACGAAAAAAGAAAATTCAAAGAATGGTAGATTTTATTGATAAAATTTATGGAATAAAATTTACTGATAAAGAAATTGAAGAAATTCAAAAAAGCACTAATTCGGTTGGTAAACCACATTTTTATAAATTACTTTGTAAGTATGGCGATTTTGATAGAATAGAATATTATAGAAATATGGACAAATTACATTCGGAAGATTTAAGACTTGATGCTATAAAAGTTTTGGAACTTGTGCATAAAGGGAAAGGTAATGTAACACTTGCTCACCCAAAAGAAGTTATGCGAGAATATAATTTAAGTTATAAAGACATTGATAAATTGGTGGCATATTTAAAATTATTTGGATTAGATGGTTTAGAAACCGAACATTCTCTGCATACAAAAGAAGATATTGAAGAATTTAAAAAGATAGCAAAAAAATATAACTTAAAGGAATCTTGCGGAAGTGACTATCATGGAGAAAATGTAAAACCAGATGTTTTTTTGGGTGTTTGTAAAAAAGTTAATACCGAAAAAAATGACTTAATTAAATGAAATTAAGTTTTATGATTTTAATAAATAAATCGATTTTTATAATTAAATTAAATGAATTTTAAAATTAGTTGGTATTATTATTTTAAATTAAAAAAGAGTATTGCTGTTCAGTATAACACTCTTTTTTATTTTGGCTGATTTATAAAACTTAAACAGGTAATGTTTTTTTTAATTTTTATTTTTATAAGTAAAAAATAGATAAAAATATTTTAAAAGGTAATTATTTTGATGTGGTAAAATTATTGTAACGGGCATTTTTAAAATTTTAAACACTGTTTAAAATTTTTTGTAATTTGCTTGCAAATTACGGCTTAATTTATTAAACAAAAATGCCCGTAAAACTAGAAGATATCAAGACAACTTAAAACATTATAAAAAAATAAAAAGTTGATAAAAATAAAAAAATACAGAAGTAAAAAGTATTTGTACAAGCAAAATTCGACAATTTAATTCATATATTTACACATAGGAGAATTGTGAATATATGATAACAGAAACTTTTGTTAATTTTTTAAGCAGGGTTATGTGCTTTACTTCTTTTGTTCAAAAAAGTAGTGGATTTCCAGACCCTTTAACAAGCGAAGAAGAACTTGAATGTATAACAAAGTTTAAAAATGAAGGAGATTTGCAGGCTAAAAATCGTTTGATTTATCACAACCTTCGTTTGGTTGCTCATATTGTAAAAAAATATAACACCGCAGGTGAAGCTGACGACCTTATAAGTGTGGGTACGATAGGCTTAATTAAGGCTATAAACACCTATAAATTGAACAAAGGAACTCAACTGTCCACTTATGCTGCAAGATGTATAGAAAACGAAA
>DLSG01000063.1:0-2031 GCA_002501285.1 Christensenella sp. UBA7868
CAAACTTTACAGACTTAAAATGTTTTTCTAACCAATTAAGTTTAACTCTTGTAACTCTTGCGTTAAACTCTTCTGTTCCGCTTTTACTACACCAACTTATAATATTAATAGAATGGCCTGCGCGAATCAACTTATTCATATACTTTGCAATTTGATTTGCGTTTCCTAATGTTTTTGCTTCTTTAACACAAATATGTTCTTTTTTAGAGTCAACAACAAAGATAACTCCTGGAAGTTTTGTCATTTCTTTAATACCGCCAAGGTTCTTTTCAAGTTTATCTCTTTCTGCTTTTAGTTTAATAACTTCTTTTTTAGGAAGAAGGTCAAATTCCCCTGTTTTTTCCATTTGGTTTAATTTGTTTAAACGCTCAATACTTTTCTTAACAGTTTTGAAGTTTGTTAAAGTACCGCCAAGCCAACGAGAGTTGATATAATACATACCACATCTTTCAGCTTCTTCTTTAATAGCGTCTTGGGCTTGTTTTTTTGTACCAACAAATAAAACAGTTTTGCCTTCATTTACACTTTCTTTAATAAAATCATAAGCCTTGTCAACTAGGTCTAATGTTTGCTCTAAGTCAATAATGTGAATATCTTTACGAGCAGTAAAAATATACTTATCCATTTTTGGATTCCATTTTCTAGTTTGGTGACCGAAATGTACACCAGCTTCTAGAAGTTGTTTCATAGAAACAGCACTCATTTTTTAATTCTCCTTTAAATTTTGTTTTAGTCCTCCCAAGTGTTTTAAAACTCCACAAGCCACCAAAATTTGGCAACGACCTGCAAATTTACACAAGGTGTGTATTTTGACCATATAGAATATATCATAATAAAAAAAAATTTGCAAGAATTTTTGCAAACTTTTTTATATTTATATTATTTATTTAGTTTTCATATTTTTGATAATTGTCAAAACTCCTTGTTTTGATTCTTCATTCATATTTTTAATAAGTGAATAAATTTCATTATCAGATTTGTAAGTCCTAAAATTATCAGAAAAAAATTCTTCCATAGAAACATCTAAACAATCTAAAATTTCTAGCAATGTTGTTATTGGCATATTAAAATCTCTGCTCATTAATTTACTAATATACCCTTCACTTTTACCCAAATTTAAACTTAATTGTCTTGAACTTAAATTTCTTTTTTCTTGAAAATATTGTATTCTCTCAGAAATTTTATACCAATTTTTTAAATCATCTGCATCCATTTTCGTTTTCATAATTAACCTATTTTATTTAGTTTTCATATTTTTGATTATGTTTAAAATGCTTAATTTAGAATCTTCACTCATATTTTTAATTAAATTATAAATTTCTTCATTAACTTTATAATTTTTATAATCATCAGCAAAAAATTCGCTTTTAGAAATCCCTAATTCTTCAATCATTTTATAAGCCACAGTGATAGGCACAACGAATCCAACTGACTCCAATTTGTTTATATAACTGTCATGTTTTTCAAGTCTTAAACTTAATTCTCTTGCACTAATTCCCCTTTTTTCTCTAAAAAACATCTCTCTTGCAACAAAATCTTTCAATGAAATTAAATTATCTTTATCCTCGTTTGTCATGATTATAACCTCATAAATATTTTATGATATGAATCATAACCCAACATACGAATAAAACACCTAAATTTCCGTAAAATATCATATTTTATAGAATGTTGTGCAAATATTTGACATATCATTCCACATTTGCTAAAATCATTAAATGAATTTTAATGATTATTTTAATATAACAAACAAAAACTGTTCGATAATAGTCGAAAAAGAAGAAGATGTTTCAATAATAGAAATTTTAGATTATATTTTTTGTCTTATAAAACTTGAAAAGGTTGATACTTTTGTTTTTTCAGGCTATAACAAAATAATAGAAAAAATTATTAACGGACTATACCTTTTCCCTAATTTTCAAGACAATTGCCAAACGATATTACTAGATTTTGGCGACATAAAAAATGAACATAAACTAAAATTTTATAACATTATTAATTGCAGAAATCAAAAAAATAATAAAAATTTAG